>JAWXVF010000107.1:0-9166 GCA_044425555.1 Eubacteriales bacterium | reverse complement strand
TTTTCGCCATATTTCCCTCCCGAACTGTTACATACTTTATTACACAAGTATAGCACATCTGAAGAAAAACTGGAAATTTTAGTTTTCTTAATATTTTTGTAATTTTATAAGTTTATCCTGGACTGCTGACTAGGACAAACGCATCAATTTTTTTATAAAACCTATTGACATTTTGATTTTAGTTTTTCTATACCATTTTTTCTAAGAAAATGTATTACATATTATGATTTTAAATAAAATTTACTCACTGTAGAATAAAATCAAGTAGTTTTCGTTACTGTTTTACAAAAATAAAATTATAATTGTCTGACAATTCCGGTTTTTACATCAAATAAATCTTCCTACACACACAATAGAATTGATGCGTTTATCCTAGACTGCTGACACAGTATTATTTTATGCTAAAATCAAGTACTTGATACCTATTATTCATATCTATTCCACACTCTCCGCCGTCTCCAACATATTCTCTATAAAAATTCCGTAACCACGGGTAGGATCATTCACAAGCACATGTGTCACCGCCCCGATAAGCTTCCCATTTTGCACAATCGGCGCCCCACTCACGCTTATGTAAACGAAACTGCGTTTCGTATAGTAAAGGACAACACTTTTTAATAACATTCTCTATTTTAGGGTGTTTTATGTCGAACTTCCTCGAAATTAGGAATGACATTTCAGATATAAAGATATAATAATTTTATAATTCTTGAATTAATCTATTCTTGATGCTGGTAATACATTGTTCAAATTTATTAGGTGTTCTATTTTCTGTCAATAAAATTCTCGAAAGTTTTTTTCGTATGATTTCTATGTCTTTCTTTCGCTGTAATACCAAATGATGACCATTCGATGTATATGGACCTTCTACATATTTTTCTGTAATTGGAAAGCAACTACTAATTCTATATAATGCTGGTCTATTAGTATGTCCAATATAATAATATGACCATCTAATATCTCGCTCATTAAGCGAACACCATTTTTCTATTTTTTCAATTTGATCTGTGCTTCTATGTGATAAATCACTCGTAGGAATAGCCCAGTAAAGACCTTTTATATATTTATCTTCAACACAACAGAAAATAGGACGTTCTTTGGCATCTTTATAAACACCTCCTACTTCACGTATAAGCTCTATGTATTCTTGCTTCACTTTATAAAAACCATTTTCTAACATAAGTTCCTCCTTATGAAAGAAAAAACTCCTAAAAAGGAGTTTCTTCAAACTGTCAATTTATCACGCCGAACAGTAAGCGTATTGAAATCAAACTGCTTATTTATCACGCCAAACAGTAGGCGTATTCACTCAAACTGCTTATTTATTGCGCCAGCAAGTAGGCAATACGAAACAGTTCCCTGTTTCTATACCAGTAGTATAACATGCAGCTAAAATACTGTCAATGAACCTTTATCTACTAGTACAGTATTATTTTATGCTAAAATCTAGCTTATGATACTGAATATTTGCACCTATTTTATACTCTCCGCCGTCTCCAACATATTCTCTATAAAAATCCCGTACCCCCTCGTCGGATCATTCACAAGCGAGTATGTCAAGTATGGACTAAAAAAATTTTCTTTTAAATTTAAAAAGATTATTTTTCTACCAATATTCATTTATGTATCACTAACTAATCTGATTATTTCCATGAAACACATAAAATATACAATACTACCAGATATTCTATTTATCAGTAATTCTTTCATAGACTGGGAATACCGTTCTAATTTCGCACTCTTCACTGTAGTCACAAATCCATTTACACAAACTACCTTTGCCTAGATTATACTATTAATTTACACTTTCAATTTGACACCCTTCTTCAAGAACTAATTTCATCATTTTCTTTTTATATTCTGATGTATAAATTTTTTTTGATTCCTGCCATTATAATAACCACTTGTTCTTATGAATTTTATCATAAAAATCAGTTTAACTGTTACAACTTTTTTTTAACATCTCACCCTTTTATTCATTCGTATAACTCTCCATGTGAAAAACTCCGGTAATTCAGCAGCAATTCACTGGCAAATACATTTCAGTTCTATTCTGCTATGATAGGCATACCCCACATATCTAGGAATGCGTTCCCTGATCAAGAACAGTCCTATTCGTTCCTGATATGTCAACTAAATACCAAACTAGCTAAATAGGACAAGCTAGCCAAACTATAGGAGGACATTAATTATGGCAAAAAAGAACACTTTTCACAAAGATTTTAGCAACAAAAAAACCTTTAATAATGTACCATGTCAGTCTGACGAGGAACTTATTCCAGTAATTCTCAGTAATGATATGAGAGTTACTTTAACATTTGCTGGTCTTGATGAGAACAATGTTGAAAACTGGAGATTACCACATACAAAAGAAATCGTGCCAGTTGTATACATTCCTACTAAAAAGGGACATATAGACGAATACATGATATGGTTCAATAGTGAGATAGACATTCATATAAAACTCAAATCAATTCCAGCCTTTGATACACTTTCTCTAGATGCATTTTTAGAAAAATTTAACGAGAATGATAATCTCTTTGATCCAACTGCTACAACAGAAAACGAAGATACTACTCTTTTGAATATAACGTTTAATATGCTACTTCATGAATTATCACAGCAAGATGAGAATATGGGAAAAATCATCAAACTCTTATCAGAAGGATATTCAAAGCAAGAAATTATCAGTATGATTGACCTTACCGAGGATAAAACGCAAGCTTATTCTTATATAAAAAATACTCAAAAACTCGCTCATAAACTCTATAATAAAAAATATCGCTAAAAAACCCAAGGAAGGCAACTACAAAATTTATATTTTAGTTGCCTTCCTTGGGTTTTTTTTCATCCGTGACTATTATATCTAAATCTTCTAGCAACCACATAAACTCAAAAATATCATTATTCACAAAAGTCCTAACCACATCCTCATAATCGCCAACATACTCTTTAGTCTTCAATATTATGTCATCAGATACACTTTGAATCTGAGGTATTTCAGATATTAATTTGCATTTAGTTGCAAGACCATAAGCTGTATAAGGCATAGCAAATTGTAATGCAGACATTGACATACTCATCATTATATTTATTTCTTTTTCATGGTTATCATTTACTACTATATCTAATAAATTTAATATGAATCTTGTATTATCCAGATAATACCTGTTTATATGATATTTCAGAGATTTCTCTATCCCACACAAATCCTCCTGTGAAATCTGAAACCATTCACCAATTGCAGACTTAATATCCTCGTATTTTGTTATCTGCATTAAACTATGCGCAGATTTTCTCAATGATTTCTCAGTATAAATAAAACTCGAATATCCATTATCACGTGCTGCTTCGTATATCATATGACCTAAAACGCCTGTTCTAGATATAATACCTGCCCTTAAATAACTATTTTCACTAAAAGACCCTTCAAAACTATCTACCAATGAAAACAACGATTCTGCGAGTTTCCTTAGCAATTCTTTAGTTAAATCTTCTGGCAACTTAACCTCAACAACATCTGCAAAATCTAGTAAAACAAGCTTACCATCTCTCACACCAATATTTTCAATTTGAAAATCTGGTTGAATTACTCCTTTTAGTAATAATTCAGAAAAATATAGACCTAATTGAAATGCCTTGATTTCTTTTTTCTTTTCAAACATTCATGTTATCTCCTATTAGCAAAAATTGAACAATCAACTTATTTTCTTTCACGGATAATACTTCAAACCATACTCTGCACTCTACCGTACCAACCGTAAGACAATTATTTATATAGCTTCTGGAGAACCAGTTTGATACTGACATCTCACCTGTTAAAGATATTTTATTTACTATACCTTGTGCAATAATTTTTCGGATTCCTTCGTCATCATAATCAGAAGAAATTTCAAGTTTTGTAGAAATTTTGTAAATTTTATTTATCGGATTATCATCTATTCTTATAAATTTTGGAATATTCTTATTTTGAAGTAAATCATTACCTTCTTTTTCGCAAACTACTGAACTTCTATACAACATTCTTATATCGGCACTTTGTTCTTTACATATCTTTTTATTTTCCCTACTCAGTACGTATAAAAAAACTTCCGCAAGAAAAGTATCATACTTTTCATTTCTGTGAATTTCCAATAAAATGTCCCGTTTATTTTTCGAAATCTGTGTGTCTTTTTGAACCATACTATAGATTTTATTAAAAATATCATATGTAGAATTAGGATTCAATTCCTTAATAACCTCTTGAGCAAAATATGTACGCACGCTTTCCATCACCCGTTGATTTGCAGATGCCTTTTTTATATCGCTAGGTACTGATTCTTTTCTGTTTACAAGATTACTTATTTTTTTCGGTGTAATATCAGTAGTGCATTCTGCATCATCCTGATTTATAATAGAATCCAATAAGAATCGAGTTGCACTTTCCTGTTTATTTTTTTCGACAAAACCTTCTTGCATAATTTTTATATACGTTGATAATACCGCTTCTTCCATTCAACAATCTCCATTTATAGCATCTCGTACCTTACTTTTCTTTATACTTTAGATTAATCTTATCCAATAGAATATGGATTGTCAACACTTTTCTAGCAACTCTTTTAAGGATATTCCCTTCCTAATATTCACTCAGTGCCATATAATCTAATAACATCTTACGAGATTACATTTTCTCTTTCAATTTAGATATAGTTGAACAAGTTGTATTTTAAATTCATCAATATAAGTTCGACGTGGTCTTCATTCACCATGTTAGTATTCTCCAATCTTTTTCTGTTATTATTTTTATATGCCCTTAAAATATCTGTCCAGTTTATTGTAACCTGTCCACTTTATTGTAACCTGTCCACTTTATAAGATTCATATCCTGCGAAAGTCTTTCCCACATCTAACTACACTGATTAAACTTCCATACAATCTCGATTGATGTGCTATTATACACCATAATTTTTTCTACAAACATAGATAACACATCTTTCGTTATTTCATCAATCACCTCTACCTCTTTATAAACTTCCATTTTCTTTTTTAATTCTTCTACTTCCTCTGACTTATCAACTATCACTTTTTCTAATAATTCCACCTCATTTGACAAATCTTCCATTGCATCACCAACGATTTTCATTTCTTTTTCATATGCATCTTCCGAAATCTTTAGATCTATTCTATTCATCAGTAATTCTTTCATCGACTGAGAATATCGTTCTAATTTCTTCTTATGCTGTCTTAATGCCTTCTTATCATTTTTTAATTCCAATTCAATCGGCATTTTCCCTTTTACTTTTCGTAAATCAGAATATACCTTTGCTTGTACAATAATAGATTCTCTCACAATTTCATTTAAATCATCAATGTAGAGTTTCGTATCTTTACATTCAAAATCACCACTCAATGTACGAGAGTTACAATACACATAAGGTCTTCCATTTCCTTTTTGTTTTCTATGCAACACATGATTACAAACAGCACATTGTAATAACCCTGCATATAAATGACTTTCTCCTCTAGTACCAATTGGTCTTTTCACTTTCTTAGCTTGTGCTAAATCAAACATTTCCATATCTACGATAGGCATAAAGGCATCTTTACAGATCACTACTTGTTCTTCATTATTTATGATAGTCGTTGAAGAACCCACTTTTATTCTCTTTCGTTTACCAAATGTATACGTTCCGATATATGCCTCATTTTGTAATATATCCGAAATGGTTTTACGACTCCAAAGACATACCTTATCACCTACTTGTAGTACATTAATCCCTTGCTTTCGTTTATATAATGCTGGTGAATCAATCTGCTTTTCATTTAACTCTCTCGCAATTTGTGCTTTGGCTTTTCCACTTACATATTCCTGATAAATCCATCGAACAATTTCAGCAGCAGGCTCATCTATCTCTATTACATGAATATTCTCTTTTACTTTTTTATAACCATATGGTGCGAAATTTTTCACATACTTACCATCTAATACCATTCTACGATACGCAACAGATACTTTATCCGATAAATTTTTTGAATAGTAATCTGCAAATAACGCTTTAAAAGCAATCAATAGATTATCAGAATCCTCTTCATATTCACTATCGTAATTATCTGCAACCATGATAAAACGTACACCTAGTTGTGGAAACAGTTTTTCTACACACTCTCCAACCTCAATATAATTTCGCCCAAGCCTTGATATGTCTTTTATAATGACACAATTCACTTTTTTATCTTGTACATCCTGCAATAATTCTTGAATTTGTGGTCTATTAAAGTTCGTACCACTATAACCATCATCTATATAGGTCTTTACATTTGCACCTCGAAATTCTTTGGTTTTTTTTATATAAGAATTAATTTCTAATTGTTGTACTCTAACACTATTACTAGCATTTAACGTTTCTTTATCTCGTATTGATAACCTTACATAGGCAGCTATATTATATTGTTTCATATAATCTATCCTCCAGATTCTCAATAGTATCTTTCAAATCCTGATAATGGTCTGCATACTTAAGACAAATACTAATACTATGATTGCAATCAATTTTAACCGATTTTACTAAGCTTTTTAAAAGTTCTGGTGTTACTTGCTCCTTTGAAAAATCAGCATAAAACTTTATCCAATCCTTTACTCCTGCAGATTCCATAGGAGTATTTAATTGTTCACACAATTGCTTTGATTTCATTTCACATTCTTCAATATCCTTATCATACTTCTTATTAAAAGATATGTAGTCAGATTCCGAAACCATTTGAACTAAATATTCTTCTAGCAATTTTCTTTTATAATCTTGTACTTTTTTCATATCTTGATTATTGGTTATGAGTTGTTTCTTTATTTGCTCTTTAAAATAATGATACTCCTTTGTTTTTATCATAGTTTCAACATTTAACTTTGTAACTTCCACTTGTTTCATATGCAATCTTAACGTTTCAATCACTGTATCTAGTACAACTTCTTCCCTAATCATCCTTACCTCACAACGTCTATAAGAATGATTTTCACATTTATAATGATACTCAATATCATTATTCACATTAACTATCCGTCTCACTCTTACTAAACGTGTACCACAATGTTCACAATATATAATACCTTTTAATAAATTAGGTTGATTAACAATACTTCTAAATTTTTCTTGTGTCCTGAGATGATATTCAACATTCTTAGTCCTCATATTTTTGCAGATTAGAAATCTCTCTTCACTAACAATAGGCTCATGGGTATTTTTAACAACTATATAGTCATCTTCATTCATAGTGGTTAGTTTTTGATTCATATATTTTTTTACCACAGTTTTTCTTTGAACCATATTTCCAACATACATCTCATTTGCAAGAATACGTCTAACAGATGAACTATTCCAATTAGCATGTTTTGAATTACTAACATTATTAAATTTAGACGGACATAAAATGCCTTGTTCATCCAAATATAATACTATTTTCTGATGACTAATCCCTTCTGCTCTCATTTTAAAAATTTGCCGAACTATAGGTGCTGTTTCTAAACATATTTCTAACTTATTCTTTTGTGTTTTTGATCTTCTATAACCATATGGTGCTTTCCCACCTACATATTCGCCATTTTCTTGCATAATAAACTGAGAAGCACTTACTTTTTTAGATACTTCTCTTGCATAAATCTCATTTAACAAGTTCTTTAAAGGTATAGAATATCCATCAAGTGTTTCCTCTGCATATTTCGAATCATAATAATCTGAAATAGCAATAAAACGTATTCCTAAAAACGGAAAAACCTTTTCCATATAATTACCTGTTTCTATATAACTCCTACCAAATCTCGATAAATCTTTTACCACTATACAATTTATTTTCTTTCTCTTAGCATCTTCTAACATCTCTATAAATGCAGGTCGTTGAAAATCGGTACCAGTTAACCCATCATCTTCATAAATTTTTATTATTTGCATGTCACTATATTGTTCCACATAGTTTGCTATTATATTTTTTTGATTTTCTAAACTATCTCCTTTGCCCTCTAAATCCTTTACTGAAATTCTTATATACACTCCAACATTATACATAACATTCTTTTCTGATAGATTCACTATGTTAATGGGATTTATTTTACGACTTACTCTAGCCATGAATCATCCCTCCACTTAATTCTTTCATATTGTTTAACATATCTACTAGATTGTTATATTCATCTTGAAATCGAAATGTTATATTGATTACATGATTATCTTCCAATAAAATCTTATCAATCATTCGTACTAAAATCGACCGATTAAGTTCCTTCAGATTCTCATTACACTTAAATTGTTCTAACCATATACTACTATCATCTTTCTTAGAAAGAATATCTTCTATTTCCTTTTTTACTTCTCTTATTTTACACTCCCATTTTTCTTCATCTACTGTAAATTGATTATAAAATTTCTGATAATCTGCTGATGATACTTTCCCATCTACCTTCTCTTCATATAAATATCGTTTATAGTTACAAACTCTATCATACTCTGTCTCGTAAAATTTCAATTGTTCTGATAATCGTTTCACTCTTATAGAACAAAATTTTGCAACATCAACCATTTCAATAACTTCTGCGATTGTTACTCGTTCTTCAATATACTTTTGCAAAGTCAACAAAACACATTCTATTAACTTTTCTTCCTTTATACTTTTGGATGCACATTTTTGACAACTATAGTATATATACTTTTTTTCTTTATAAGGAACTATTTTTCTCTTTAAAGGTTCTCCACACTCACAACAATATAATAATCCACTAAAAAGATATAACTCTTGCTTATTAGGTGCTACTCTCGTATCAAGACTCATTACTCGTTGTACAGTATCAAATAATTCTTTCTCTATAATAGCCTCATGATTATCATCTAAAATCACCCATTTATCTTTTTCCCTACTGGTACATCTAGGTGCTTTATAATTTACCTTCCCCTTTTTTCCTTGTTCTAACGTCCCTGTGTAAATAGGATTCGATAATATTCTGTTTACAGAATTAGCATACCATTTTCCTTTTCCTACTCGATTAAAATTAATCACATAATTTAATCCTTGCGTTTCTTTGTATCCTAGATTCTCGGAAACGTGACGATGTGTATGATTATAAATTCTTATGAAACACTGATGTTTTCTACCTTTTTTACATATAATACTTGACTTATTGCTCGTCATGTTTTATATGTATAAT
>JAWXVF010000106.1:0-9334 GCA_044425555.1 Eubacteriales bacterium | reverse complement strand
CTTCTTGTGAGGAAAATGGATCTATAAGAGCTTGTGGTACGGTAACAATGGCGTAGCCAGATAAAAGATACTCTATAGTAATCTCAGGGTTGTCTAGATTAGATAGGGAACCTTCGTATTTTACAATGAGTTCCCATTTCTTGGTGAGTGGTTCATATCCAATCGGGAGAATATCGGAGCGAAGAAGTTCGGAAGAAGTTGCATTCATAGAAAGACTGAGAAGATTTTCGAGTTTTTCGTTGTACATATTATACATTAGAGGGATTCCTTTTGAGGATTTTATTTTATAGTCTATGAAAAGGTGTTTCTAAACAGAAGCACCTTTTTAAGAAATGGAGAAGCGTTTTAGTGTTTATGGAAGAATTTTTTGGTTTCTGTAGCAACTACACCACTAAGAGCAAATAAAGCAAGCATATTAGGGAGTGCCATTAATCCATTTAACGTATCAGCAAGTGTCCACACAGCAGAAACGGTCATGTAAGGACCGATGAATACGGCGAGAATGTAGATCCAGCGAAAGATTTTTACGGCAGACATATTCCCTCTTGTTAAGTATTCTAAACAGCGTTCTGAATAATAGTTCCATCCAAGAATAGTAGTAAATGCAAAGAATACGAGGCAAAGCATTAATAAGAAGGAGGATATCATAGCAGGAATAGGTAATCCTTGATTAAAAGCGTAGGTAGTAATAGCGACTCCTTCTAACCCATCGACTTGCCAAGCATCTGTAATGACAATAGATAAACCTGTTAAAGTGCAGATTATAATGGTATCAATGAAGGTACCTGTCATGGAAACAAGTCCTTGTCGAACTGGTTCTTTCGTTTTGGCAGCAGCAGCGGCAATAGGAGCTGAACCTAGACCAGCTTCGTTAGAGAAGATTCCACGCGCTACCCCTTTTTGCATGGCAATAATCATGGAACCGACTACACCACCAGTAACAGCAGAAGGATGAAAGGCACCTGTTACAATGGTTTGAAATGCAGCTGGTATTTCTGAAAGATTACATAGAAGTAAGATGACTGTAAGAATAAAATAAATAACAGCCATGAAGGGTACTACTACTTGGGTTACTGTAACAATTCTTTTGATACCACCAATTAGAACGAGTGCAACAAAGAAGCTAAGTAAGAAAGAAGCGATAACAGTGGCATATGAATACTCTCCTATACCGAGTATAGTAATGGTCCACTTCGTATTTGGATCAAAAAAGTTAGTTATGGCAGAAGAGATTCCGTTGACTTGTGTAAAAGTACCGATTCCACCGACTCCTACACATACACCTAGAAAAGCAAACATTTTAGCTAACCAAATCCATTTCTCTCCCATACCACGTTCTATGTAATAAAAAGGTCCACCTAGCACATGGTTATTGTTATCCACTACACGATATTTTACAGCAAGAAGACCTTCTGCATACTTGGTTGCCATTCCAAAGAAGGCAGCAACTTCCATCCAAAATAATGCACCAGGGCCTCCTGTAGCAATAGCGGTAGCTACACCCACAATATTTCCAGTACCAATGGTAGCGGATAGTGCTGTACAGAGAGCACCGAAGCTACTTACTTCTCCTGCACCTTCCTCTTCGTTTTGAAACATCCATTTTAATGCTAATGGTAATTTTCTGACTTGTAAAAGTCCAGTTCTAGCAGTAAGAAGTATTCCTCCTGCTAGAATTAGAACCATTAATGGTATTCCCCATACTAAATCGTTTGCAGTTAATAATAAGTTGTTTAATGTTTCCAACATATTTGATTCCTTTCTTTTGGTGGATAAAGTTGATTTTATTAAATAAATATAGAAAAAGATTACATCCAAAATGGATGTAATCTTTAGTACAGATTTCTATTACTTATTGTATCGGTTTAGAAAATATTTGTCAATAAAATTATCATTTTAAAATAGCAAGATATAAATCCTACTTTAAAATAATGGTATAAAATGTTGTTATTTATAGGAATTGTTTGTATAATGGAGAAAAGTAATGATATAAAATAGATAAGGAGCCTAGTGTGAAAATACTATTTTTCGCACTAGGCTACGAGAAAGAGATGGTTATTATTATGAAATATTTATTTATTATAAATCCCGTAGCAGGAAAAAATAATAAAGTTACTAATTATGTACAAAAGATTCAAAAGCTTGGAAAGAAATTAAAGCTACAATATACGATACATATCTCAGAAAGTGGAGAAGGGATTAGAAAGTATTTGGAAACATTTTGCAGAGACGAATTAGACCCTATACGTGTCTATGCATTAGGGGGAGATGGTACACTATCTCATGTAATGAACGGATGTGTTGCATATGAGCAAGTAGAAATTGGGGTGATTCCTTTAGGGACTGGTAATGATTTTATACGGAATTTTACAGAGAAAGAAGATGTCTATAAGTCGTTGGAGAAACAGATTATGGGACAATCGAATCGGATGGATTTGATTGCTTTTGATGGGGAATACTGTGTGAATATGGTTAATATTGGATTAGATGCAAGTGTTGCTATGGATATGCCCCGATTTAAGAAGTTACCACTTGTCAGTCGAAAAGGAGCTTATAATCTTTCCTTATTCTATAATCTCTTAAAAAGATTAGGACGATATATGGAAATCTATGCAGATGATAAATTAATCTATAATGGAGAAGTAGCATTATGTGCAATTGGAAATGGGTCTTCTTGTGGAGGAGGATTTTATCTAACACCTGATGCAAAAGTAGATGATGGCTGGTTGGATGTGACGTATGTATTGGTTCCGCCTAAGGTAGTACTACCTACTATATTAAAGCATCTAGCAGAAGGTGTACAATTTGAAATGATGCCTACGAAACGTTATATGAAAAAGATACGTTGTAAAAAAGTGCGTATTGTTACTAAGAAGAAAATGGCTCTCGTAAATGATGGGGAATTGTACACCATAGAGGATTGTACATTTGAGGTGGTAGAAAAGGTGGTTTCTTTTATTCGACCTCAATAACATCAAATAATTCTTGAAATCCTTTTGTGTAGGTAATGTACCCTTGTTTATCAATAAAGATGCCATGAATTTCAGGAAGTGCTTCTATTAATGCAATTCCCTCATCTATTCCTAAGGCATAACAAATGGTACTTAGGGCATCTCCATCTATGGAATGTGGAGAAATAATGGTGACACTTGTTAAATCATGCACATAAGAATACCCAGTTTTAGGATTTAGAATATGATGATATAATTGATCAGCATAAGAAAAAGAACGTTCATAGATTCCGCAAGTAACCACACTAGCGTCCTCGACGGACATCTGTGCAATCAGTTCACTATATTCTTCAAAAGGCTTTTGGATTCCTACTTGAAAAGGTTGATTCTGAGGTTTGCTTCCAATACACACAATGTTACCACCAAGATTAATATATGCAGAAGTTACGCCTTGCTCTAATAGAAAGACTTTTAATTGATCAGCAATATAACCTTTAGCAATGGCTCCTAAGTCAATGCGTGTACCAAGCATATGATTGGTGATAGTGATAGGGTTAAGATTGGTACTTTCGGCTGCGTTATTTACTAGAGAAAGACCATCTATTGTAAGTGATTGGTAATCTATAAGAGGTAATGCTGCTAATAGATGTTCTTCTTCTGGAATAGTGGGTGTATCACTAGTGAAATCCCACATTGTAGTCAATACCCCTATAGTAGGATCAAAAGCTCCCTTAGATGTTTCGGCAAAGTGAAGAGCGGAATCAATCAGGTTACCTAGTTCATAGGAGATAGGAATGGGAGTATGAGATTGAGATTGAAATTGCTCGTTTAATTGATATAATTCACTAGAAGGATTGGTAGCACTAAAGATAGATTCGTAAGAACGACATAGGGCAAAGGCATCTTCTAATAATTGTGTATCATTTTCTTGATAAATGGTAATGGTAGCTACTGTATCTAGTACAAAATCTGTTTTAGAAATGGGTTCACTAGAATAAGCATAAGTAACATAATATCCCATTGCTACCATGATTAATATAGAACAAGCAGTGTATAATTGTCCAGAGGCAAATCCTCTTCGTAGAGATTCTCTTATTTTCTTAAGTTGTTTTAGATTCATGATTTCTCCTAATAATAAGCTATGATAAAGGAAGGTACTAATGAAACTATCATACCATATAATTGCTTGATTAAAAAGTATAGATTGCGTATACTGATGGAATGACACAAGAATAGGTAAGTAGGAAGAAGCGGAATAAGTAATGAGAAGAAAAGAAGTAATACTGATTGGAAGTATAGTCATTTTATTGCTTGGAGTAATCAGTTGGCTAGAAGATAGGAAGACAAGTGGTTCTTATGTTGAGATTACTTTACAAGGGGAACGGTATGGAGTGTATGCATTAGAAGAAAATCAAGCCATTACTATAGATAAGGGTAATTGCTTGATTATAGAAGATGAAACGGTCTATATGGAGTGGGCTACTTGTGCGAATCAGCTTTGTGTATACCAAGGGGAGATTAGAAATAGGGGGGAAGCAATTGTATGCTTACCCCATAAAGTAGTGGTAGAAGTAATAGAAGATATTGAAAAGTAGGATTTGCCTAGTTAATAAAAGGTGGTATCAGAATGAAAAAAAACGTTGCTTGGACGGGTATGTTAACAGCAATGGCAATTTTAGTAAGTTACATAGAATTCTTAATTCCTATTCCCTTTCCAATAGTCGGGATGAAATTAGGCTTGGCCAATGTAGTGGTGGTAGTGGCATTGTATCGGGTGGGAGAGAGAGAAGCGATTGGGATCTCTATGATGAGAGTGGTATTAGTGGCTCTTTTATTTGGCAATCTATTTAGTGGTATGTATGCGTTTGCAGGAGCTATGAGTAGTGTGATTGCTATGATTATCTGTAAGAGATTAGTTGAAATATCGATTCTTACAAATAGCATAATAGGAGCAATGTTTCATAGTGTTGGGCAGATAATAGTGGCGAGAGTAATTTTACAAAACAAGGTTGTCTACACATATCTTCCTATGTTATTATTAATAGGTATATGTACAGGGGGATTAGTTGGAGTGGTTGCGTGGGAAGTATTGAAGCGAATGAGTAGGAAGATATAGGAAACGAAATAATTAAAGAGATGAGAGGGAAAGTAGAATACCGTGGGAAATTATTTAATTAATGAATTAGTAGGAAGAAGAGTGTTATCTATTTTAATAAAATCAGGTTTAGGAGGTGCATTAGTTGCATTCCAGATGAATGAGATACAAGAGTACGATAGGGAGTTTGATTTGGCTGGAAAAATAGTGTTAGGAATGATGCTATTTTTCTTCATATATATGGTGTGTTCTTTGTTTCAATTATGTTTAAGCATTACACAGAATTATATAATAGGGTTTATTACTACAATCGTTGTACTAGTGGGTGGTAGTTATGGGCTTTCGAAGATAGAAGGTTCCAATGCTAGTTTCTTTGTGTTTCTAGGAATGATTTTGGTATTTTTTGTACCAGTCATAACAGATATATGGAAATTAGTAACATTAATTCGAATGAAAGAATAACCAATAGAGAATAAAGAAAAGGGATAACATATCAAATGCATGTATGTTATCCCTTTTTGTTTGCTATTTATTTTTCGAAATAATAGAGAACAAATGGATATTTAGCTAGTTGCATTTGGCCGTAACCACTAATGGTATAGCCAGTTTCTTGCATAATCGTAATATCTTCTTGTGACATAAAGTCAGAAGAAAAATAGTAGAATTCATTGGCACTTGTGTGGAGATAAGTTCCATTAACCACTTCATTGTTAGGATAGTAATAGGATAAAACGGTCCATCCGATATGTTTGATCCCATTATTAACCAATACCACGTCTTCGTCTAAAGAGCCTAATAAAGTGAACAGCTGCTGTGTTGCAACCTTTTCTGTGTTTGTGGTATTACGAAATGCGTTAAAATCTTTTATGGTCACTAGAAATATAAATGTTATGAATAAGAGTGTAGCAATTTTATTAAATAGGTATACTGTATGATGAAGCTTACTATTTGTCTTATGATATTGTAAAATATGAAAAATACCACTGATTCCAACAACTATGATTAAAATGGATATGGCAATTAACATATATAAATATCTCATTGCCAGTATTGGGCTAATGAAATAGCAAGCAAGGTATGCACATATTAATGTAAGAATTATAGTTAGAATACCTGTAATACAAAAATACGTATTAACAGACCATTCCTTTATAGAAGGCACATGGAAAGATACTACTAAAGTACCTTCGTTTTGATGAAAACGAATAATCTTTGATTCTATAATGATTAAAACAAGAGTTACTATAATCATAAGAGGGAGGATGATTTGTTTTAGGGATAATCCTGCACCTACCATAGTAAGAGCGTCGTTAAGTGGTAGAATGGTGTCGTTCCACCAATTCTCACTCACGCTCTGCGTTTGTGAAGAAAAAGCACGAAGCCAAGGAATATATGCTATTATATAAAGAATCGTTGCTAGAACTCCTTTTAGCCAAGCTTTTTTTCTATGTTTTATGGCAACTAGAATGGTGGTACTAACAATTAAAATACCACCAATCATTAATCCGTAATAATGTGAATAGGCAGAAAGTACAGCAAATATTACCGTAGTAAACCAAGAAAATCCTTTGTTGGTAGCTAAAATAGAATAGCTACAATAATACGCCATAAGAATGAAGAAGAAGCATAAAGCATACATTCTTACTTCCGCATTATATTCCACGCAAGGTGCAGATAACCCAGAGACGATGATAAAGAAAGCAGAGGGCATTTTGCCAAATTGTTTCTGGAAGATAGTAACAGCAACCAATATTCCTAGTGTAAATGGAATAAAGGATGCGAGGTGTAATACCCAGCCAGCATCTCCAAATAGTACAACAAAGCAACGTAGCCATAAGTAATAGAATGGAGGATGACTATCTAGGTAGCTAACGATTTCTAAGATACCATCAAATCCAGTCTGTACAGTTTTGGCAGAAAATGCTTCATCTCCCCAGAACACATTATCAAATAGTAAGGAAGCATTGAGCAGTAACACGAATAGTGCTAGAAGATATAGGCCATACTTTTGAAGGAAATGAGAGAATGTTTTTAAACAAGGAATGTTACGCCATTCGTCCTGATTCCAAAGAACTTGAATCTTTTTATGAGTGTATGCCCATTCACTTAAGGCAATCGTACTTGCTGTAAGGAAAACAATCAGAAAGAACTTTAGTGTAAATAAAATAGAGGAATCTATTTTGTCTAAAAATGAAGTTCCTTCTTCATAAAATAGATACATAATAAGTAAAGTCGAAATACTAGTCGTTAAAAGGTATCCAGAATATCGTAAGAATAATTCGCTATTACTTGGCGTATCTTTTTGACAAAACTTTGTGTGTATGTATAATGGTATGATAGGTGTAAAGAGTATAATAATGATTGCCCACATAGATGTTTTCCTTTTTTGGTTGTTTTAGTTATCTGTATATGTTACTCGAAATCATAATTGATAATTTCTTCAATAAATGCGAAATATTCATTGTAATCAAGATCCCATACTTCTTGGCTCCCATTTTTGGTATATAATGCTGTTACATACATGGTCATTTCATCACCCCATACAATATTAGATTCAAATGCTTTCAGTTCTGCTTCTAATGCATCCGCAAGTATAGTATCCACGGTCATTTGCTCATTGCTTCTAAGGTTAAAAATATCATCGTAATCACTGCTAAGTTCAGAAACTTTATTAATTGCTGCATTACCTAAGGACTCTCCCATTAAGATTGGTGTAAAAGTTAGCGGAACTTTATAAGAGCCGTCATCATTCTTAGTTGGTTCGCCAACTTCAACAGATAACTTTCCAAAAATACTATACAAACTATTCATTAGGGATTTAGGAGCCATGGTATCGTATTGTCCATAAATGGTGAAGGCATCTAGTATGTAATTAGCTTCAGCTTCCACATTTAATGCCCAACTGTTCACTACCTGTTCTTTTGTTTGGTTTGTTAATGATAAGAAGCTTTCTGTATACTTTCCTTGGTATGCTGATTGAAACATACCACCTACTACAGTTTTAGCAGTTGCTACATTCTGATCAGAGCAAGCAGTTAGCACAATAAGCATCATGCAAGAAAGTGTTAGGGTTACTAGTTTGTTAAATGATTTCATTGTATTTTCTCCTCTTTTGTTTGTGCATAGTTTATGTGTACCTTTAGATGATTCTTATAATGATAGGTAACATCAAGTAAGATGGTATCATATACCAGATTAAAAAGCAATCTTGAGTTTTAGCGCATTATAGTACAAATGATTAAATGGAGTATGTAATGTGAAAACAAAGAAACAGTGTGGATATTAGAATATTTATTAATAATAATGTGAAAAAATTTTATATAGTAAGAATGAATTTAGTAAGGCTGTAAAAGAAAAACCTATAAAAAACCAAATAAAAGCATATAAGGGAAATAGGGCAATATCAAGATATGTAAAGTAAATTGGAAATAGCGTTGTAATGCATAGTAGTAAAGTGGTAGGCAAATGTATGATGGAAAATATAATGGAATTCTTTGCTAATAGAAAAAGACTATTAGAAAAGGAGGCGATTACTGGAAATACATAAATACAAAATATAGTGAGAAATATTATTAACGTAAAAGAGCTGTGCAACAAAATAGTAGAAAGAGCAGTTTTCTGTGAATACAGAAAGAGGCTATTTATAATGAGAGCGCAATAGATTGTAAGTGTGATAAAAAACAATTGCGTAGATTGTTTGAAATTATCTTTAAATGCTTGTATAAAAGTTGAGGGAATCGCATCATCAGTTCCTTTAATAATTCGTAATGTACAGTAGTATAAAGCGGTTATAGAGCTACCTATTGTTATGATTGGTAAAGAACAAAGTAAAAATAACAAGTTTAATATGACTAAATCCCCTATTTTATTTAACGCAATATGAATAGAATGATTGGAATGAAAAATATTCATTTAACTCTCCTTTGTTGTAGTTGTGCAAATAGTATATTTTTATTATAAGGATAGAAATGATATATGTAAAGTATGGAAATCTGTAATATAACATTTAACCATATTTATATAACATATAACTATTTATAAAAAGGTGATATACAAATATAATAATAAAATCACATGTGTACACAATAAAAACAGCAATACTTATAAAAGGAGGAAAGAAAATGAAAATGAAATCAATAATTACTATGATGCTTGTAACTACTATGTCTATTGTATTAGTGGCTTGTGGAACAAGTAGCGATTCAGAAACAAGTAGTAATGTAGTAGAAAATACAGCAACAACAGAGGAGAGTGGTGAAAATAAGACGACAGGTACCACCTTATCTGT
>JAWXVF010000105.1:0-9450 GCA_044425555.1 Eubacteriales bacterium | reverse complement strand
TAGTGAATGCTGTGGTCAACAAGGAAGCTCCTCCTGTAAGCAAGGTGACAGCTATATATTGCATAGAGCCAGCATAGATAAAAATAGCCATTAGCAATGACCATATAATAGGATAACCTTTTGTTGTTAAAATCATACCAAACCCTGCACCTAGCACTAAGTACCCCATCATCACTGGTATCGTATCTATAAAAGCTTCTTTTACCACATATCCCTTTGTGTTTTTCATATTACTTCATCTCACTTGTCTTTTCTATACAATATTAATAAATCTGTATGTTTTTTTGTTAAAATAGGAAATTGTTCTATCACTTCATACCCATTTTTCTTTGCTAAAGTTTTCGCCAACTCACAATCGTGTGTATACATAATAATTTGTCCATCTACTTCTAGATGAATTTTAGATTGTACAAAAAATCGTTCATACAAAACAGTAATTTCTTCTTTGGTAGTTCGTCCCATTGCAAATGGCATATTCGTAAATATTTCATCAAACACATATTCATGTGTGAATGCAAAGAAATCTTTGTTTACATAATGAATAATCTGCCCTGCTAATTCTGTATTCCTATGTGCTTTAGTGATTGCCTCTCCTAAATAATCTATTCCGTAGGAAGTATTTGCTTTTACCACCTTCTGACGTTCAATTAGCATAGTTCCTACGCCACAAAAAGGATCTAAGACTCTAGCATCTATTTTCATATAAGGCTTTGCTAGCTCTACTAATAATGCTGCATCTACAGGTTTTATACTAGTAGATACAGATTCACTACGATACTCAAAACGTACATCTCGAATCGTATATAACTTGACAAAAGTATAGTAATTTCCTTCTTGATTCTCTACTAAACGTATTTCTATTTCATAGTTTGTAGTAGAATTAATCAATTCCCTATGAGAGTCTTGTTCTATATAAGTAATTAATTTCTTTACTAACTCACTTTTCTTATCTAGTGGTAATGACGTTTTCAATTCTACACGAAAATAGAAAGGAGTACTACCCTCATGTCGCTTTTTTAGAAATTCTATCAGATCTGATTGCACTATTTTCTTAGCACAAGAGACCATATCACTTGGCAATAACTTCATACCATCTACCACAAATAAGAGTTCATGGTAAGTTCGTATGGGAAGCAATTTTTGTAAACGATTTGTTGTTACCCTTACTCCAGAACGAAATTCTATGGGTTGTAAAGAAATCATCTGTTTCGAAGTGGCTTCTACACAATTTTTATTCGTTAATAATACTATATGTGAATCTTCATGACTACCAATAAACTTATGCTTTAAAACACCTTCCATAGCAACAACTAATTTCGTTAATTCTCGTAATTGCTCTTGCATATGCTTTCTATTTTCATCTGTTATTTCGCTCTTTTGTAACTCTTCTATCTCTTCTTTAAAATCTCTTACGTAATTTCGGTAATCTCTTTGAGCCATCGCTATTAAATAAGCACTTTTTACAAAGCGTTGTTCTTCTTTCTTATATGCTTTAAATAGATCTTCTACAATTTCATCTGTTCCAATCGCTCCTAGAAGTAATGCAAGATTCTTTCTCGTCTTACCATCCCTAGATTGAAATAACTTAACTAATAATTTCTCTTGCTCTATGGTTAATTCTAGATTCTTTTCTTCTTTTACAAGCTGACGTAGTGTACTTAATTTCCCACGTAAAGAAGGATTTTGTATATCTCCTTCTTCTATGATTTGAAATACTTCTTCTAATTCTGCCATTTTCTATTCCTTCCACGTTACATTTCTTCTACTACATCAATATTACTTCCCTATCTTACTATTTTTTCTAATAAATAACAACCTTCTTCCACTCATATTATCTTTTTAATAATAAAAAAAAGAATTATACAATCATAAAATATTGTCTTATGGGACAACATTCATTTCTGTATAACTCTTTTACTAAATCCATTGCTTTATTGTCTAAATTATTACTTCTCGATACTTTCTAGTAAATAAATTCTTGTTGCATAATCCGAAAAGATCCTCATATATTCGTTGTATCCTGTCCCTGTTACTTGCTGTTTTAATTGTAGACCATATTCATTTAAAACAGATCCAGAAACTATATAATCTTCTGATTCAGATTGATTAGCAACACTATGATAACACTTTTCCAATGGAATTTGTCGATTTGTAAAATGGTATGCTTTCTCATTAGAAAGTCCTCTTGCTAACAGTCTATTTTCTACACGATTAGCGTGTACTTGTGTTTGAAAAGTAAGTGCTATTGCTACTTCTTTTCTATCATCTACCACCATCCATTGGTAATAGTCCTTATTTTGCAATAAACGATGATAGTGACCAAATTGCAATACTTCTCGATACTTCTTATACCATTTAATCTGTTGCTTAATCGCTTCACAATCTTCTTCACCCATTTCTACCAAATTACATTCATAACCTAGTAAACCAAAACAAGCTACTTGAAATCTCGTTTCTAAAGGTGTCTGACGTAGTGTTTGGTGATTCGGACTTGCTGAAACATGTGCTGCAATTGTTGACATTGGATATCCGTAGCTATAACCTGTTTGTATAATCGCTCTTGAGACAGGATCTGTATTATCACTTCCCCATATTTGTGGCATATAACATAGAATCCCTAGATCAAAACGATTTCCTCCTGCACTACATCCTTCAAATAATACAGTAGGAAATTTTCTCACTAAAGCATCAAATACTCGATATAAACCAAGGATGTAGCGATGTGAAAATTCCCCTTGTCTACTAGATGATAACCCGTGGGAGAACATATCGGTAAAGATTCGATTCATATCCCATTTTACATACGAAATTGTAGCACTTTCGATTACACTACTTATTTGATTAATAATATAATCTTGTACTTCTTCTTGCGTCAAATCCATAATTAGTTGATTTCTTCCAAGGGATTGCTGTTCTCCAGAACTATTTACTGCATATTCAGGATGTTCTTTATAACACTCACTCTCCCTACTAATCATTTCTGGTTCTACCCAAATACCGAACTCCATACCCAATTGATTTACTTTTTTTGCCAATGAACCTAGACCATTAGGTAGTTTTTCAAGATTTACGAACCAATCTCCTAAAGAAGTTTTATCATCATTTCTATTCCCAAACCATCCATCATCTAGCACAAATAGCTCTACACCTACTTTCGATGCAGCTTCTGCCAATCCTAGTAATTTTTCTTCATTGAAATTAAAATAAGAAGCTTCCCAACTATTAATTAAAATGGGACGAACTTTTTTCTTCCATACTCCTCTAACAATATGATTTCTTACGAAAGAATGCATATTCTTACTTACACCACCATACCCATTTGAAGAATACGTTAAGACTGCTTCTGGTGCTTCAAAAACTTGTCCTGGTTCTAATACATAATGAAAACGATATGGATTAATACCCATTATAAAGCGTGTAATCCCATATTGCGTTCCTTCTAATCCTTCAAAATGATTCCCACTATAAATCAAATTTGCTCCATAGCAGTGACCATGTTCTTCCGTTGTAGTCGATTCTGAAATCATAACAAAAGGATTATTTCTATTAGAAGAAGTTCCTGTTTTCGAATCATTTACTACCATTCCTCCAGTACAAGTTACATCATAACGATTCATTTCGTTTGCCCACGCCCCTTGAAACGTTGTCAATACATATGGCATATGTTGATTTTGAAGATCCAATTGACAACTAAGCAAGCGATTTATGGTTACATCTCTCTCACTATTATTAACCAATGTTACGCTTCTTGTAATTACATTACTTTCATAAAACACTGAGTAAGTCAAAAGAAGCTTTACTCCTTCATACTTTTCATCTACTAACGTAATTACAATACTCTCTACTTGATTCTCTTCATCATATGATGATGGTAATGTGTGTAAATTTTCTTTCTTTTTCATCTCATAAGAAGCATACTTAAAATCACACGTTCCTACACCATCATCAAATATGAACTCAACCATCGGCTCTCTTACATCACCTTTTCCAATGGTTGAAATTTCCAAACATTTTGTTTCTAGTGCCACATTAGGATACTTTCTATCATATTCAATAAGATTACCTTGTGGATATTCACACTTAGGAATAAGGGCATCGTAATGCCCTTTTGTATCAATTCTATTCCCGTAATACAGATGTTCTAATTGACCACACTCCATAATTTGAAATAAATAAGTAGTATCTTTCGTATGACAACTAATTCTATTATTTTCAACTATAATCATATGAAACACTCCTTTTTATTTGACAGATCCAATCATACCTTCTACAAATCGTTTCTGCATGGTGAAGAATACAATCAATGTTGGTATAGTAGAGATTAATACACCTACCATAATCATTCCATAATCTGGTACATAAGAAGCATTCAAAGTTGATAAGACAAGTGGTAATGTTTTCTTATCAGCTGATTGTAATGCTACTAATGGCCATAGATAATTATTCCAAGCGGTCATAAAGGTAATAATTGCTGCTGCTGCATAAGTAGATCCCATAGTTGGGATAAACAATTTAAAGAATAATCCATATTCTGAAACACCATCAATTCTTCCTGCTTCTAGTAATTCTTTAGGAAAGGCTTTCGTATTTTGACGGAAAAAGAATATTAAAAATGCAGTTGCAACAGATGGTAATACCACACCCATTACACTATTTAACAATCCCAATTGACCAAATAATTTATAAAGTGGAATTAAAATTGCTGCAAATGGAATCATCATAGATAATAAAAGTATAGAAAATATAATTTCTTTTACCTTACTCTCATAAATAACAAATGCATACCCCGCCATTGACGATACAATTAATGCCAGTGCAATAGTCACTATAGAAACGATTGCAGAGTTTTTAAATCCAATTAAAATATCTGTGGTATCTAATAAGTTATTTAAGTTATTAAAGAATTCACTTCCTGGTGTTAATTTCCCCTTTGATACATCAACAGAGGAGTTCGTAGCACTAATCCCAACCCATATAAATGGAAAGATAGAAATAAAAGAAACAATAATTAAAAATAAATACATTCCAAAGGTAGATAATTTACGCATTTTTGTCACCCCCAATTTTTAATTGTATAAATGCTAAAATAGAAACTAAAATTAGGATTACATAAGATACTGCTGATGCATATCCAAAGTCAGGTGTATATTTAAAGCATAAATAGTAGATATATTGTGAAATAGTAAGAGTTGCAACTCCAGGTCCTCCACCTGTAATATTCATAACTTCATCAAATAATTGTAAGGTACCATTAGTTGACATAATGGTTGTAAATAAAATAATAGATTTTAGTAATGGAACAGTAATCTTAAAAAATCTTGTAAAAGCATTGGCGCCATCAATTTCAGCTGCTTCGTAAACACATGGATCAATATTTTGAAGTCCCGCTAAATAGAAAATCATGTTGTATCCTGTCCAACGCCATGTAATCGTAATAATAATTGTAACTTTTGCCCAAAATGCATCCGTTATCCACATAATTGGACTATCTATAATACTAAGTGCTAGTAATGCTTCATTTACTAAACCGCTTGTAGCAAATAAACTTTTGAAGATGATAGAACACGCAACGAGCGATGTTACACATGGTAGAAAGATTGCCGTTCTAAAGAATCCTCTAAATTTAATTCTCTTATTATTTAAAATAGCTGCAATTGCTAAAGAACTAATAATCATAAATGGTACTTGTATTACTAAGTATGTAAGCGTATTTTTTAGAGCCGAATGAAACATTGGATCATTTAATAATCTAGAATAATTCTTAAATCCTACGTATTCTAAATTCATACCCATACCAGATTGTAACGAGGTAAAAAATGCTGTTATCATAGGGTAAAAGGAAAACAATGAAATTAATATAATCGGTAATATGATAAAAGAAAACCCTTTTCCTCTTTTTTGTTGCATACTAACACCTGCCTTTCACATTTGGTTATACTTTAAAATTCCTGTAATTTATCAAATAGAGCCTCTTATTATAAGAGGCTCTATGACTTTTCACTTCTTATATTCAGTTACTATTATTTATTGAAATTGAGCTTCCGCTTGTGCTTGTGCATTGTCAAATGCTGTATCAATATCAATACCAGCTAGAATATTTTGTAATTCTGCTTTCATAATATCTTCGAATTCATATGTGCGAATACCATAGTTTATAGATGGAATCTTAGTTGTCCATTCTGAAATATCTTCAAAGATTGCTTGATTGTTAAAGTATTCTACTTCTACTGAAAACACATCACTTTCAAAAACTGGTAAGTAAGTAGGTAAAATTCCATTATTTACAAGTAATTCTTCGTACATTTCATCATTTCCTGCAAAAGTTGCTCCCAAGAATTCAATTGTTTCTGCAGCACCAGCTACATTTTCAAGAACATAGAAACTAGATCCACCTGAGTTCGAAGCATTTACTGATCCAGCAACACCTTCCATACTTGGGAAAGGTGCAATTCCCCATAAACCTGCTTGATCTTCTGCTTGTGTAATACTTGGTGTAAACCAACATCCTGTAGGAACAGATGCTACTTCTCCATTATTTGGAGCTCCTACAAATTGTGACCAGTCAGAAATTGTTTTTGCAAGTCCTGAGTTTAATAATTCAACGTATAACTCAGTTGCATATTTTAATGCTTCATTATTTGCAAAGTTTGGTGTTGCACCATCACTTTCACAGTACCATGTACCTGCTGACAACATCATCATTCTTAATTGTGCCACATCGTTAGGATCTAAGGTAAGTAATTGAACTCCTGTTTCATCCATAATTTTTTGTCCTGCAACAATGTATTCTTCCATTGTTAATGTAAGCATATCTTCTTCTGTATAACCAGCTTGTTCAAATAAGTCACGTCTATAATATAATACAGCTGCACCATTATCAAATGGAACACCATATACTACACCGTCTACATACATAGAACCCAACTTATGTGCAGAGAATTTTGATTCATCTGTAATAGAAGATAAATCTGCAAATTGACCTGGGTATGATTGTAAAAATGTTTGTGCACGATAATCTTCAATTAATACAAGATTTGGTAAGCCATTAGTAGATCCAGCACCAAGACCTGCATTTAATTTTTGAATAATATCTGGTTGAGAATATTCTACAATTTCTAATTCAATATTAATATCTGGATTAGCTTCTGCATATACTCTTGCTGCTTCTTCTAAAGCAGCTAAGTTAAATGCTGGATCCCATGCCCATGCTGTAATAACTGTTTTATCACCTGATGATGTACTTTCTGTACCTGCTGTTTCTGTGGTGGTTGATCCTGTAGAATCACCTGAACTAGATGAAGTATCACTAGATCCACATGCAACTAGACTAAGTGTCATAACACCTGCCATAGCAATTGCTAACATTTTTTTCAATTTCATATTGTTTCCTCCCTAATACTAAATTGTTTTGGTTTTCGTTACTATATTAGTATACCATACTATACATATTCAATATTAGAATTAATTTATTCTAACTATATAATATATTTTCCATTAATCCATGTAACTTTTGTACATTTTTATTGTATTGGTAATTTTATTATGTCAATTTACCTGAATCTTCTCTTTTTCATCACTATTATGCTAATTACTAGTAGTACTATAACTCCCCCTATCATAATCATATAGCTTGATATTCCAAAAGAATTTGTAGATTCTCCATCTTCTATACTATCGCTCTCCATATCTATTTGATCATTGATTGAGACAATAATATTTTTATCTAGTACCGAAACTATCGCTGAAATAGTATAAGGAGATTCCATATCAATATCTCGCATTTCCCACTCAGTCAAAGTTTGTGTTATACTCCAACTTGTTGCTTCCTTAATAAATTTCGAATTATCCATATGAGAGTATACAACTTTTTCATTTTGTACCACTTTCAACATAACTGGTATCGTCATTGAAGGATTGGTATCAATTGTATAAATAGAATCTGGTATCTTATTAAAATATGTGGAGATTTTATCATCAATTGTAATCTCTGCTGATATTGATAAGCTGTTATTGTCAGTATTATTACTTACTGTTAAATTAATTATATCCTCAATATCATCTGCTAAAGTATACATAGAATCACTTATATAAATAAAAGAATCATCAAATAATGGAATATAAAACGCATCGTCATGTCCACCATTTTCAATTAAAAAATAATGTTCTACATTTTTATCTCGTAATATCTGATCTAATTCTATTGCAAATGTTCCAAAACCATATACATCTCTATTCCCACATACAAATATCTGATTATAATATTGCAAAAAATCACTCATCTCTTCTTTGGCTATATGATTTGGACTATTCGTTTCACCATAATTAAATGCACCAAAAAAACTTATTACATTACTAAAATAATTAGGATTATGAAAAGCTACACTATATGCTCCTTGTCCTCCCATGGACGCTCCTGCCGTTCCTTGAAAACGGGCATCTTGTATAGTACGATAATTGCTATTAATATATGGTACGAGATCTTCAATAATCATATCTTCCCAACTCCCTCTCCACCAACTCATTAAGCTACTATCAGGACATACTACAATCATCTCTCTCATATCACCATCGTTAATTATTTCATCAAAAATTTTATTTACGTTACTAATAGCATAAGAATTACTAGTACTACCAAATTGATGTAATAAATATACTACTGGATATCTCTTGTCAGTTTCAAAATAATCTTCTGGTAAATAAATTAGAAAGTTCATATCTACCATATCTTCTGTTAACTCTTGTGCAATTGCAGCATTTTTCGAGGAATATGTTTCATTATAGAATCTACTATTATTCCCATACAAGCCCTTTATAGTGCATATACATTCAAATAGTATCATTTTATGTAGTTTAAGTACATAATTTACATTGAATTCACCTCATATTTATGGTTCGCAAGATTTTTGTAGCCAAAATGTAGCCACTTATTTTAGGGTGAATATTTATATACAGTGAATATTCATTCAACTTGCAAGCCACTTAATACAATTCAAAAGCAATAAAAGGAGTGTAAGATTTATGGAAAAAACGCAATTAGAATACAAAGAAATTGATGGTATATTTTATCCTCAACTAGAGATAAAACCATTTAAACCAATCGGAAAATATGGGAAGCTAAGACGTTCATTTTTGAGCGAACATCACGCACCAATATTCAATCATATGATACTTAGTGATACGTTATTTACGCATCTTAATGAAGTAGACGAACAATCACAAACATTGATTGATGAACTAATGCCAAAATACATTAAACATTTCGATATTACAGCAGAACTGAAACGCACAGACCAAATGGAATGGGTGAGGCTTATGAATATGGCTCATTCAATATGTGAGGAGCTTATATTTGACAGAATAATCTATAAGTAAACAGTTAACCAACACTTCTTAATTGAGGTGTTGTTTTTCTTTAATCAACTACCATTAATTTATGTTAAATTCTTGTAA
>JAWXVF010000104.1:0-9538 GCA_044425555.1 Eubacteriales bacterium | reverse complement strand
ACCTGATAATTCAATATTTCTAATACCATTGCGAGCATATTCCTCTACAATATCTGCTATGGTTGCATCGATTCGTTTAATACAATCTGATGAAATATAAATCATTTCTTCATTACTCCCATTTTATTCATTATTTGTATCCGATTCACTCATATTACGTAAAATCAAATCGTTTACCAATGTATATCGTTTTCCTTCTATTTCAACGTAGGCAACTTGGTATGGTGGAAACCAAAAGCTTGTATCTTATTATCAATATCATCCCCCTTTTTCCACCTTCATTAAATCAATCATTTGTTTTGTATTAATATATATACCATCCAATTTTTCTTGTGTGCTTCGAGGCAACTCCTTCTGTTCTAATAAATCTAACATAATATTTTTATAAAGTATTTCTTGCAATTCCAAAGTTTTCTTTTCAAGAGAATACGCTGTCGTACAGACCACTCTAATTCTTTAGCTGCACTCTTCTTGCGTCCAAGAAAAAATATCTTCATTATTGCTCCTAAATCAACAATCTATATTCATTGCTGATCTTTCAAATCCTCTTCCAGCTAGATATGATTGTAAAATTGTTTCTAACACCTGGGCAGTCACGGTTCTATATCGCAAAGTATAGTCTAAATTCTTAACAAATTCGAAATAAGCAACTCTCTCACTTTCAATAATAATAGTGCTTGTATCTTCACCTCTTAAAAACATAAGCAAATAAGAACATACAATTTTTCATTCACAAATGCAAGTTCCACATCTTTTACATCATCTTTGATAATTTGTAATGGTTTACGACGTAAAATCCAATACGCTGTATATGCATGAATTTTCAAGGAATTTACTGTCTCTATTAAATGAAATTCTTTTAATCTACGTATATCCTCAAAATAATCAATAACTGCTTGATTTAGAACACTGTCTGCAATATTTACTTGATTCATATAATTTGAACGTTCTATAAATGCCTCTATATATTCATATAAAGTTGTATATCTTTGTTCTACTTTTTGCTTACCGAAAGATTCTAATAATTCACTATAATCATAACTTTTTTGCTTATTATCCAACATATTCACCCACTTTACATCTTAAAATATCATCATATGAAGATGATTTTAAAAATATCTTATATTTTTTTAAATCAATTGATTCTTGAGAGAAACTGTAGTCATCTGAAGTGTTTGGTAATATATTTTTTCTAATTGTTCCTTTTGATACCATACTTGTAAAAATTTTCGCCTTATATGTGCTATTATTCATTTTTATTCCACCTTTTCCAAACTTTACAATACACTATTAATATCTCCATTAAAATTATCTTTAGGAATATTGTCAAGCATCTTCATTCTTTCTTGCACTACATTACTTTCTATTACGTGCAATTCATTACTACCGTTTTTCTCTTCACTCTTTACTGTTTTTTTTGATTGTTCTTTTTTATTCACCTTTTGATAAGGAAGATTAGAAAGAGATTCCGCAGCCATTGTTTGTTGTGCTAAACACTGAGCCAAGAGCTCTAACTCTTCACTCTTAACATTATTTTTTTTCTTTATAAACTATATCATGAGTACATTCACTAATTTTGCTTTCGCATATGCATCTTTAATTTTATATTTCTTTATAAATTGCTCTTCTGATAGTACTCTTTTACTCATATTATCCAACAACTCCTCATCGCCCAACCTCTTTTGAGGCTATTTTACAGATTATTAACCATGCAAAAAGTAATTCTGTCTACATATTACAGCGTTTCATAATAATTTACAATTAATTTATCATCTGTACTCATCTTGCTTATTAGGGTAACAAAATATCATTATAGACATAATCTTTCGTTGCACATTTTCCAATCACTTCATCATAATATAATGCAGAAATACCCACCCCATTGGTACGTTTCGCTGTTACATTCTCTTCTGTGAAACATTCCCCTTGCTGAATACTTTTTGATGCTACTAAGCATTTTTGAAGTGATTTTCTAGTGTTTTGTTCTGAGATCGTCGGAGTCTTTATATCAGTACCTAAGTAAGTCTCTACCTTTCGAATTTCCTCTACTAACTGTCTTAATTCTTCCACCGTTACTGATGCTCCTTGGTCTGGTCCTTCCATAGTACGATCTAATGTTACATGTTTTTCAATGACTTTCGCACCTTTTACAACTGCATAAGGGGATGCTCCTATTCCTACAGAATGATCAGAGTAACCAATTACTATCTTAAATTCATCACGTAATCTTGGTATTAATTCTAGATTCACTTCCTCATCTTTGATTGGATAATTAGCTGTACATTGCAGTAAGATTACTTGTTGATTAATTGGTCGAATAGCATCTAATGCTACTCTAACCTCTTCTAAGTAACACATACCTGCGGATAAGATAATCGGTCTTCCTTTTTGTGCAACTTGTCGCAAGAATTTAATATTGGTCAAATCTGTTGCTGCTATCTTATATGCTGATAGATCTAGTTTTTCTAATTGATTTAAGCTAAATTCTTCAAATGGAGTAACCAAACAATCAATTCCTTTTTCTTTGCAATATGCTTGTAGAATCTCATATTGTTCCAATCCTAATTCCAACTTCTTTAACATCTCATATTGTGTTTCACTTTTTTCAGTAGTCTCCTTCTGATAAGGTGCTTTTTCAATATCCGATAATATTAATTCTTCTGTATAAAACATTTGGAATTTAATAGCATCTACACCTGTTTTGCTAATCTCATCAATCATCTTATAAGCAATTTCCATATCACCATTATGATTCACACCTGCTTCTGCAATAATGTAGGTTTTACTTTGGGGTGAAATTAATTTGTTTCCTATTTGTAGTTCTTGTTGAAATGTTGGTTTCATTGATCTCCTTTTATTATTTTAGTGTATTATGACAAATTTCTTATAAAAATTTTCCCTCTCCATAAGTTCCTCTAAATATAAATAAAGCACCTTGATTGATTTTCTAAATATGTAAAAAATAAATACCATATCAACTTATTGTATATGACCTCTCCACTTATCCTTAAACCTATTTATATCTTCATTAGAATAAAAATGTTTCAAATAAGGTTCACTAAAACATTTGTCAAAATACTCCTGTGTAATCACTAACTCTTTCTTCGCTTGCTTATACGACTGAGCTACCCACTTATCTTCTCCAACATTGCTAACACTTAATTGTTCAAAAGGTACTCCTATCCATTCTGATACTTCTTTTACTATATCACTTAACCTCTCAAGTTGATATACAAATACTTCTGTTTTGCCATCTTTTATAATACTATATCCTTTTTCTTTATCAAAAGGTTCCCTCATAATATCTACAATATGCTTTTGAAAGGATGGAATGAATCCTTGTATATACTCCATATGCCTCGTTGTTTGTGGGAGTCTATTATCACTAGTCTCCATATATCCAACATGACATAACCATTCATCAAATATTGCTTGTGCATTTCCACCATTTTCTAATAATACATCTATATTACTACATATTCCAAATGAATTACAATCACGCATCACTCCCATAGTCGCTATAAACTGATAGACCAACGATACATTCTGTCCAATCGGCTCTCTTACTGCTGTTATTACCTTAACCCTCTCTCCTATACATTCAAGTCGTTCTTTATCAAACGCTTCAATAATTGGTGCCATACTATGAAATGGAATGTTATTTTCTTTCAATGTATTTCTAAATGTATAATTGCCCGATTTAGGCGGTATGCACATGATTACATTAGGAACGTGAAAATTATCCCACATAAATCTAAATAATTGATTCGATACAGATGCCACATAATAATTATCATCTTCCATTGTATCCATTAAAATTTTGGGATTTTCTTTTACCATATTAATTTTTCTCATCATATATATAATTGCAAATGCTTCTGTTGCAGTAATATACGTTTGAATTCCTAGTGCTTGTAAATCATCTTCTATTTCTAATTCATTCACCTCTCTAGTATTAACAGCAATTTGAACCACTACCTCGGTATCTCTAGATGCCAACTGCTTCAATTTTTCTGGGGATATCACAATACTATCATTTATCGTTTTATTCCACATATTGTCATCATTACTAGAAAATGCATAGATACTAAGGTTAAAATATTTTAATAATCTATACATTTCTAAAGCAAATGAATCTGTACCCCACAATACTATTTTCTTGTTTCGGTAAACAGCTAGTTCTTTATCAATTTTACTATTAATCTTTATCATATTTTCTCTTTTCTTAGTAATTATACTTCTAACACTACTACTTCCATATCTCCTGATGAACTATTAGCTGCTACTCCTATCTTAATTAAATCGGATAACACTATGGTATTCGCATAAAATGTATAACTCCAATGACCACTTTCACAAAAGGTAAAATTATCCCAAATATATCTATCGTCCTTTGTCTGAAGTGCCAAATATGGTTGAGGTCCAAATACATCATCTGCATAAACATGTATTTTCTGATGTTCTAAATCTAGTTCAACCGATAAATTCACTTTTTGTTTTGGTAAGTTACATACATTCTGAATTGCCTCTAGTGCATCAGCATATTCAAAGGAAACATCCGGAAATTCTGTCTGTACTTGTGCAATCATATCTCTTACTCGATTCACATCAAATACCATATCCTTAAAGTCATGATTAGTGAACGAAAGAATGGTGTCTTCACCTTTCTGTGCTCTCTCAAATGCCTCTCTTATATCTTCCATTTCTATTTCTCTGATTCTTGCATACATATTAAGACATCTAGCAATCCATCTTCTACAAGTTCCTTCTGCTCTATAATCATCATGACTTGGATGGTACACTCTCCACTCTGAAGGTGCTCCGTCCCAATTTCCAAGAATCCCATCCATTAAATCTAATTGATTTGTTTCTGCTCTATGCACCGCTTGATTTCCATAATCAAATGGAATCCATTGCTCTAGAAAAAAGTTAGAATCAGGGCGCTCCACATGATACCCTGGACGATATACAGTAGGAAACCATTTTCTATCTAATATCTTATGACACAAAATATCATCTAAGGTAGTTCTCCCCCAATACGCTGTTCCTGATTCATGATAATTCCCTGAAATTGGCACAGGATGGTGGTGAAATTGTACAATATCCCCCCCCCCTATATTTTGGGGATTATTCACCATATTCTGGTAGTAATCAAATACTTTATGATGTCCCTCATCTCTTCGCCTAGGGTTCTCTCCCGTAAATCCTACGTGATCCATACAGAACCAACTATACTTCCATCCATTCCCATTGGCATCCATTAATTGATTCCTGAATTCATGTGAAGTGACAATTTGTAACATTTCCCCAATTTCTTCCCATGTACCATAAATTGCCCTCTTATGTGGATCTATTAAATTTTTAATTGCCTCTTCATTCTCATAACCTTTTTCACAGAGTAACTTATCAATACTACTCTTTGTAGGTTCTAACTCTATTCCATAAATATCTTTTAACTGTTGAAATAGTACTGTTACATCCTCATACAACGGTCCTTCCGTATCAACACAATGTACTACATAGACTTTTCCATGCATTACTCTAATTCCTTTCCCTATAGGTGAGAGAATATTCGTTACTAAAACTTGTGAATTTCTCTAATTGGCTATTCTGTTGTTTCTTTATTACCAATCTCCACTGATAAAATCTTTCAGGCATTTCCTCTAAATACTTATCCTCAGCATGATCACATCTACGAACATAATAGGCACTATCACACACTGTGTACTGTTTTGCATTTAATTGGTATATCATATCTCCTACATTAGTAAAATAGTTAGGATGCCCCTTCATTCTTGCATTCACTTCTGCAATATATGCTTCTTCGTCATCTAATTCATAGAAATAATTCTTACCTGTTATCAATAATTGACCGTCTACTTTTAATACTCGCAACAATTCTTCTAATATAATTTCTTGATTACAAGCATCAAATACTCCATAGCAAAATATCTTATCAAATGTATTATCATCAAATGGGATAGCTACTCCATCTGTTTCTCTTAAATACTCATTTTCACCGTCTAAAATAGCATAATTTTTCTTTGCACACAATAAAGCTGATTGTGCAATATCTACGCCATAATAGTTATTACCCTTATTAGTGATTTTCTGATAATATGGGTATAATCTGCAAAAACCACAACCAAAATCTAAAAACATATCCTTATCTTGTACCTTTAATAAAGACAAATAGGATTCCCCTATCAAATCATCACTTGCAGTTCGATCCACTACATTCTTATCTGAACTATTTGTTTCTTCTACTTTATTTATCCAGTATTCTGTATAATTCTCCCAATATTCTTTTGTGTTCGTTTCACTCATAATTTCTCCTAATCTTATGGGCTAAAAATCTATCCTATAATATCTTTTATCTTATTAATGGTTTCATCTGTTATATCTCTTGTTGTTGGCAAGCTGATTCCTCTACTAGCTATTTGCTTACTTATACGATTGGAAAATGTATATTCTTTATAAAGTTCCATTTCACTAAGAGGAATAAAAAATTGTCGAGCATCAATTCCTTCTTCTTTTAACTTACTCAAGCATGAATCTCTCTTATCATCATCTACTAAAATAGTCACTAACCACACTATCTTCTTTCTATTACTAAGATTATTCTTTTGCAATTCGACTCTCTTTGAAGTCAATAGTCCATTCCTATATCTACCTTCTAACTCATATCGCATCTCATGTATCTGTTCTATTCGCTCAAGCTGTGCAACTCCAATAGCTGCTTGCAGGTTAGTCATTCGATAATTGTAACCGACAACTGTATGATAATACTTCCTCTCTTTACTCATTCCATGGTCTTTTAACAATCGAATTTTCTCTATTAATCTAGAGTCATTTGATAAGCACATTCCACCTTCTCCAGTGGTAATCACTTTATTTCCAAAAAATGAAAAACAAGCAATATCACCAAAAGAACCTATCACCTTACCTTGAAAAGTGGCTCCATGAGCTTGCGCACAATCTTCAACCACGTAAAGATTATGTTCTTTCGCTATTCTCATAATTTGCTCCATTTCACAAGGTTGTCCATAAATATGTACTGGTATGATTGCCTTTGTCTTAGGGGTAATTGCTTTTTCTATTTCAATTGGATTAATACACCAACCCTCTTCCTCTATATCCACTATAACTGGTGTAGCTCCCACGTATAAAACAGCATTAATTGTTGCCGCAAATGTAATGTCTGGCACAATCACCTCATCACCTACACCAATATCCAATGCAAGCATTGCTAAATGCAGTGCCACCGTACCATTCGATACTGCAACTCCATGCTTCACATTACAATAATCAGCAAACATTTCTTCAAATTGTGTAATATACTCACCTGTACTAGAAATCCATGTAGACAAAAATGCATCCACTAAATATTTAAATTCATTCCCTTGCAATTCTGGATTAGAAATTGGCACATATGTATATGCTTCTGACTCATAACAATCTACTAATCTCATATTATGATCTAATATGGGTACAATTTTAATACGCTTACCATACTTTACTTGTAATTTTTGTAAAACACTCTCTATATCTTCACCAAACATAATATACTTGAAATCCACCATTAAATGATTCTCAATTCTTGTATTCAAACCATAATCACTTAATAATAAACGTCTAATATCCCCATCAGTCAACGTTCCAATTACTTTTTCTTGATTATCAACAACAAAAACAGTACCTTTGTGATTTTGATTAATTTTATCCATAGCATCTTTTAACGTAAGATTTTTGTTAATTATTAAGTTCTCTAATGACCTTGCTACATTATTTCTTTTCATCCAAGTACTCCTCTATTCATCATTGCTAATCCTAGTTTACAATGGTTTTCTAAAAATTGCAAATAATGTATCACAAATTTTTTCACTTTTTAACACTTGCTCATATTTTTCATTTAATTCTTTGTCATTAAATAGAACCATTTTCGTATGTCCGCCTGGCTTTCCTGTAGCTAACCACTGAAGATGATTGGATAATGGATATCTTTGTACTTGCCCATTATCTACCGTTTCAAATCCACATTGATTTACTAATGTTTCTAAATTAGATGAGTTATACAACATAACATGAGCACTCCAAAATGTAAATTTTTTAAATGCATCGTTTTGATGATATGATATTAACGCATCATCTGCATTAGGAGTTTCAAGAATTAAATACCCCCCCCCCTTCAATTTTTCATATATTTTATCTAAATAAAATTTAGGTTCATTCAAATGTTCTAATACATGAAAAGAAGTAATCATATCATATTGTTCTTCTATTTCATCTATATTAGCATAAGCTCGTATCCCTTCCTCCGCTAGTTTCTTCCTTGCAAAATTATCTAGTTCAATTCCACAACTCATATCATCAATTTCGTCTTTTAATAATCTAAGAAATCCAGCAGCTCCACATCCAAAATCAAGCACCTTCTTCCCTCTTGCATATTCTTTTAAAGCATTTACTCTACGTATACTATCTTCTTCCGATTCTCTTAACCACAGTTCCCATGTTTGCGTTTGTATCTCATCATCTTCACTACTGTAGTGTTCCTTGTGCATTTCTCCATTTTCATACCACTCATCTGTTATAACACTCATATCAGATGTTTGTAACATACCACACGTATTGCATTTTAATATATCAACCTTTTCATTATCTCTACAACTTTTATGAAATAAAGTTATTTCCTCTTCCCCACATAATCTACATCTATTTGTCATTTTGTTTTTCCTTCCTAGTTACTGTCAAGTCCAACTTTGTTTATTTTCACACCTTACATTTTCTTGCCTCTCATCCAAATTCATAAGCAGATAATAAAATAAGCTTATCTTCAGTTCTCTACATACACGCAAAGCTCTTTCTCAATTTTCTTTAATAACCTAACACGTTTTTCTTCCGTATAGATTTCACTTGGTTGTGATTTTTGTAAACACACATAAAATTCAAATCCGTCTTCTGTTAATTTTCTAACTTTTCCAACAATACTTAAATCAATGTAACCTAATGCATATAAATCTTCTATTAATAATTCAAATGATGTTGGTGTAAATGCTCTGTGATGGTCTACAAATTTAGTATCTTCACTAAAATTATTATTTACTTGACATACTTCCTCTAACGTCTTGTCCATTTTCAAGCCCTTTTTATCATCTTTCTTCCATATCCCTCTTCCCTTGAGTTTCCGTTCTTTTTTTGAGAATCATATATTCTCTATTATTATTTCTAAATATTTTATAATAATCTCCAAAATATAAGGAATCTTTCTTCTGTTTGTAGTAAAATTAAGCTATCACACAAAAACCTTACTAAACAAATACGAAGGAGATTCCCTATGACTCATTTTACCTCAAATACCTACCAATTGAAAAGAAGTATTTTAAATTTTTCTAAAAATATTTCAAAATCTCTACCTAGACCAGAACAAAAATTTCTTTACAAAAAGGATATCACGTGACGGAAGCTTGTGCTCTAACGGATACGAATCATCCTGTTAGCATTTTTTCGAGAATTCACTCTCCTAAGGAAGCTGGATATT
>JAWXVF010000103.1:0-9640 GCA_044425555.1 Eubacteriales bacterium | reverse complement strand
AACTGTGCCCCTGCTATGTTCATATGACCACCACCACCAAGTTGTTCCATGATAATCTGAACATTTACTTCATCGATTGACCTTGCACTAACAAATATTTTCCCCTGATAAAGTGTTAATACAAAACTTGCCTTAATCCCAATAATATCTAACAATTCATTCGCAGCTTGTGCTCCTACAATAGTCGGACTCTCTATATTTTCACTCGGACATACAGAAATAGCAAAGTCTTGATCATAAATTTCTGCATTGTGTACAGCAACTGCTTTCGCTTTATACTCAATAGGATTCTCCCGAAACATCTTACGCACTCTTGTAACATCTGCTCCATTTCTCTTTAGGAAGGCTGCCGCCTCAAAAGTACGCACACCTGTTTTCGCCATAAAATTGTTAGTATCTATCATAATTCCAGAATATAAGCAATCTGCTTCGGCACTATGAATGCGAACATTATCCCCTACGTACTGCAAGATTTCAGCTACCATCTCACATGCCGATGAAGCGTAAGGTTCAACATACGATAAAGTAGCATTCTCAATAGCCTCTTCTCCTTGTCTATGATGATCTAACACCACGATAGACTTACAAATATTTAACAAATCTGGACATTCCGTAATACTAGGTCGATTCACATCTACAACAACTAATACGGTGTTTTGATCCGCAAACTCTAATGCCCTTCCACTATTAATAATCATATCTTCTTCATAATTCGAATTATTCAAGAAAAGATCAATCATAGGTTGTACAGACGTAGAGATATCATTAATTACAATGTGAGCAGATTTTTCTAATGCTCTCGCTATACAATACACGCCCATTGCAGAACCAAAACTATCCACATCTGTCATTCTATGTCCCATAATAATCACTTTTTCTTTTTGGAAGATAATTTCTTTTAAGGCATGGGCTTTTACTCTTGCTTTTACACGAGTATTCTTATCTACTTGTTGACTTTTCCCACCATAATACATTACAGATTCAGGCGTTTTTATAATGGCTTGATCTCCTCCACGTCCTAAAGCAAGATCAATAGAAGTTCTAGCGTATTCATAATTTTGTCCATAACTCTCACAGTCTAGTCCCACACCAATGCTTAATGTAGCAGAGCTTTCGTTCCCACAGTTTACTGTTTTCACATCTTCTAACAAGCTAAATTTATCATCTTGCAAAATAGATAAGGACTTCTTATTCAATATAATTACATACTTATCTTTCTCTGTTTTCTTAGTAATACCATCAATATTCGAAACGTACGTATTTACCTTTCGATCAATTAATGCAATCAATAAAGCACGACTTACTTCTTCTACACTTTCTAAAACTTCCTCATAGTTATCAATATAAATAATACCAACCACAATACTCATATCGTCTAATTGTTGCTTTACCTCGTGTAAATCTGTTTCATCAAATAAATAAAAAGCTACCAAATAACCATCGTAGTCATGGCTTTCCAACATATGACTACTTTCTATCATATCTCGAATTGGAATCTTCTTCATTTTTACCGTATAATTACGTTTATCATATGTGAGAGGATACTCAATTTCATCTGTTTCAATGGGAAGTTTTTCTTTTGTAATAGAAGGAAATAGAGAAGTAATAGATTTGCGATATCCCTTTTTTTGATTCACGACCTTTTCAAACGCTTTATTCGTCCAAATAATCGTCCCTTCTTCATCCATTAGTACATGCGGTAGGTCTAAATCTCTTAGTAGCTTTCTCTGAATCTGTCCATATTGTGTTGCAAAACTCATTAATTCTTGAATTAAATTTGCTCGTGTCAGTAACTTAATCCCTAGTAACACAAGATGGTAGATTACTAAAAAAAGAAAGACTAACAAACCTGCCCTGCGATCTATTAAAAACAATAGTACGTCTAGCAACGCTAGAATCATTCCTAAAAGTAGAAAAACTGATAAATATGAACCTAGAATTCCTTTTAATTTCACTCTTTTACTCATTTATTTTCTCCTAATATACAGATTAGTTCTCCTGTATATTTCGTAAAAATACTTGTTTCTATTCTATGTATCTCTAACATTACTTATGTATTATACCATTATCTTACTCATTTTACCATAGAATTCTATCGACTTAACTATTTTCTTTTAGACATAGTGCAACAATAATTACAGTTTACTTCATATAAAAGACGGTTTACTTAGCGAAACCTACACAATCATCTCTTCTAGATAACTCCACCAGGCACCCTTGCGGCACATAGAAATTCCTTCTTATGGCTGCTGCATCTCTACCCTGACCAGATTCGTAGGTATCTATTGCGCAAGACCCAGTATCAACGCCACCTATAAGGGTGACTATATAGGCTCCACTAAACAAACCGTGCTTAGCTTACTCTCACTTTATCTTAATAATACTATATTTTTATAATGCTTCTAAAATGTATTATATAGGATTTTTTATTTTTTATCAATAAAAATTTAGCTTTTATTTTATTCTAACTGTTTCACTAAGTAAATCACTAGTTTTTTACTCTTTCTTATGATATAATTAGTCGAACTAAAAATATTCTACTATATTAATAAAATGGAGCAACTATACAAATGAGAGAATGGCTTTTTCATGTTATTATGCCTAGCAAAAAAGATAAACCGAATGTTTGGAGTAAAGTCTATGATACTTTTATGATTATCACAATCATTCTCAGTCTAATACCAATGTTCTTTAAGGAAACCAATGATTTTTTTCATACGCTCGAACTCATTACAGTTACTATTTTTATTTTTGATTATTTACTACGATGGTCAACTGCCGATCTTTTATATAACGAGAAATCCTTACATTCCTACATGAAGTATCCATTTTCCTTTATGGCTTTGATTGATTTATTCTCTATATTATCCGCTGTAACCGTTACAAATAGTAGTCTTAAGATATTGAAAACCCTTAGAATCACTAGAAGTGTTCGTGTCATTCGGATTTTTAAGTCATTACGTTATTCTAAGAATTTCACCATCATCATAAAAGTAGTGAGGAAAACAAGAGAATCTCTAAGTGCTGTAGCCATACTTTGTGTCATGTACGTTATGGCATCCGCCTTGGTAGTCTTTAATATTGAACCCGATACCTTTACAAGCTACTTTGATGCTTTCTATTGGGCTACTGTATCTTTAACTACTGTAGGTTATGGCGATATCTATCCTGTATCTACTGCTGGTAGAATCGTAACCATGCTATCTTCTGTCTTTGGCGTTGCGGTTGTTGCACTACCTGCTGGTATCATTACTGCTGGTTTTATGAGCGAAATCGAAAAAAATAAATAGAATATAAGATAAAAGTTATGGTAGAATTGGAATATTCGTTCTACCATAACTTTTATTGAGTTAGTCGTATTTATAAATAATGAATTCTCTATTTATTTAATTCGACTAAGTCGCCTAACATCTTATCTAAGTCCGTTTTCATTTTTTCTTCAGTAAATTGACATGTTCCAACAGCCTTATGTCCACCACCATTATATTTTAACATCAATGAGCCTACATTTACCTTTGCTGTTTTATTCAAAACACTATATCCTACTGCTGCTGAACATCCTTCTCCACCACGACCACTTACAATCCAAGCAGAAACGTTTTGTTCTGGATACAAGCTATAAATGATAAAACGATTTCCCGCATAAATAGTCTCTTGACCACGCAAGTCACTGATAATCACATTTCCTTCAACCCTAGTATTTGCTTGTACCATTTCAATAAATTTTTCAGATTGTTCCATGTATAAATCTACACGTTCTTTAATATCTGGAAGTTCCATAATCTGATCAATAGTCATCTCACGACACCAATCTACTAATTTTTCCATTAATTGATAATTACTAATACTAAAATCTCTAAATCTTCCAAGTCCTGTACGTGGATCCATAATAAATCCTAATAACACCCACTTATTAGTCATAGGGTCTAGTATTTCTTCTCTAGTTAAATCCGCAGAGTCCACTTTATCTACACCATATAATAAATCCTCAAAACCATGGAACTTTTCTTCACCACCATAATAATCATAGATTACATGAGCAGCACTCGGACAAGGTCTACTCTCCCCTTCATATTCAAAATCAAAATTATTACGTTCATATTCACTAGTATGATGGTCAAACCACAACCCACAACCAGCTACATAAGGTACATTGGCTAAACAATCATCCTTTGTTACTTCTACCAAACCATCTTGAATATCCTTTGGGTGAGCAAATTTCCAATGATCAATAATTCCTGCCTCTTTCAAAAAAACGGCACATGCAAGTCCGTCAAAATCCGAACGTGTAATTAAACGCATAATTTAGAGCCTCCTATTTTTCTTTCGATTCTTACTATATTTTTACAATTATATCAATTTATATGTTTTGTGTCAATAAATTGAATTTATTTTATACCTATAAATTAATATTTTTACACCAATAACAAATATTTAATTATTCTTATACACAATTGCAATATTCATTTATTTCCTATCTATCAGTCCGATAACTCTATACCACCCGCCATACGAATAGACACCACATGACAAGCTCCTTTTCCAAGCATTCGCTCTATGCCAGTTGCAAACTCATCCACCATATCATTTGGTACAAACGCTTGTACAGTCCCTGCAAAACCACCACCATGAACACGGAATGCACCCTTTCCATCCAATAAGATATCACATAACGCCAAAGCATATAGTACTTCCTGGTTACGAACGCTTCCCTCTACCGAAACATTTTGTAGATACATTAGCGAGGACATTCCAGATGCTTGTACCATTGATAAAAATTCATCAAATTTACCAGTATTTAATGCGTGTGCTTCTTCTTGTGCCTTACGGTTTTCACGGAAGAAATGAAGAGTACGAAACACTGCTCGATCACCAACTTTACTCCTGATTTCTGCAATTCTTTTCATGAATTCTTCTTCATCTGCTTCTCTGAGAATATCCACACCTAGCATCTTAGCAACTTCCTTCATTTCCATTGGAATTGCAGAATATTGATCCGATAAATCTGCATGATCCGCACCTGAATCCACAATACACAATGCATAATTAGAATTGGAAAAATCAAAATTTAATTTTTCCACAATTGGATTTGCATTATCTGCAAAATCAATTGCTACCACTCCTCCTACTGAAGATGCTGTTTGGTCCATCAGACCACTCATCTTACCAAAATAAATATTTTCTGCATATTGTCCAATTTGTGCTATTTGCACAGGTGTGATCTCCCCATCGCAAAACAATCCATTCATCACCGTTCCTAGCAATACTTCATAAGCTGCCGATGATGATAAACCAGATCCCTTTAATACATTAGAGATCGCATACATGTCAAACCCTTCAATCTTATATCCCATATCTGTCATCTTAGCCGCCATACCACGAATTAGAGACGAGGAAGTGTTTTTCTCATTGTCACGCACTGTCATATCTGATATGTCAATTTCTTCTGGATCAAATCCTTCCGATAATACGCGAATCACCGAAGTACCATTCGGCAAAGCCGCCGCCAAAATATCCATATCTACTGCTGCTGCCACTACACACCCGTGCTGGTGATCTGTATGATTCCCACCAATTTCAGTACGTCCTGGTGCCGAAAAAACTCTTGGTTCTTCTCCGTTATACTGTTTCTTAAATCCTGCTTTTACTTCCTCAATACGGTCGTTATAAAACGTTTGCATCTTTTTATAACGAGGATATGCTGCTATCATATTAGATTCATTCATCTTCTCTTTCTCCTTATCTATATTCTCTTATAAATTCATTAATCAATTCAAAGGATCGTTGTGCTGCCAGTGCTACAAAAGTCGGATAATCCATATCAGCACTATCATCAGCCGAGTCAGAAATAGAACGTAATACTCCACAAGGAACTTGATTCACATAACATACTTGCGCAATTGCTGCCCCTTCCATTTCACAAGCAATGGCATCAAATTGTTCTACTATACGATTTCTTTGCTTGGGATCCACTACAAACTGATCCCCAGATGCAATAGTTCCTGTAATTCCATTCATATTCAATGTATGCAAGCATTGCTCCATGGTATTAATAATCTTCTCATCACACGGAAGATAGACCAAGTTAATTCCCGAAATTAATCCCACAGGGTCTCCAATAGGAGAGGTATCCATATCATGTTGTACCATTTTGCCTGCTATAGCAATATCCGTTACTGTCAATTCAGTTGTGAGAGTTCCTGCTACACCTATATTAATAATGCAATAAGGCTGATACGTTAAAATCATAGTTTGGGCACAAATCCCCGAAAACACTTTTCCAATTCCACAGACTGCCACTACCACTTCTTTTTCATGAATCACTCCACTTATATAGGTAATACCACTTATTATCTTTTTGACAGGGTTTTCAATTTCACTTTGAATCTTCTCAATCTCTACGCTCATTGCGCCAATAATTCCAATCATATCTTCTCCTTATTTACATATACTGAAATGTATGATTATTGCTTTCTAATACTGCTACGTACGAACTAGCTTCCTTCTTAGCCAGTTCCACTTCTAGATTACGATAATTGCCACATTCCACTTCGCTTTTCCCAAACATTTCTCCTGTATGAGAAGCGATTTGATGCAATACCTCTTTGATTACTTCTAACACTCTTTCATTATCCGTATTACGTACTAGCAAATAAAAGCCCGTTTGACATCCCATAGGTCCAAAATAAAGTACTTTTGAAGCTATATTAGAATTGCGTACATAAGTTGCAAACATATGCTCCAATGAATGCATTGTTGCGTGATCCATATAATCGCCAGCATTTGGCTTTCTCGTTCGTAAATCGTATGTAGTTACATCTCCATCCACTCTCGAAACATAAATGCCAGGATTTAATATTGTGTGATCCACTTGAAAACTTTGTATTTTCTCCATTATATAGTACCTCTCCAACTTATTTATATATTATACAGCGTTTCTTGGTCTACCTTCCAGATAGTCCTTGATGTTTTGAAATACCTCTTGTACACATCTATTTCTTGATTCCACACTTGCCCAGGCCATATGTGGGGTGATAATTAGTCTCTTACTATCTTGTATCTTACTAAGTGGGTTACTTTTCTCCATCGGTTCTACTCCAATCACATCTAACCCTGCTCCTGCAATTACTCCATCTTCTAACGCATCATATAAATCTTGATCATTCACAACACCACCACGTGCTACATTCACTAGTATAGCTGTATTCTTCATTCGCCCAAATGCTTGTTGGTTAAACAGCTGCCTAGTTCGTTCTGTAAGAGGGCAATGGATTGAAATAATGTCTGATTGCTCCAATAATTCTTCCCATATTACTCTTTTATAAGTAGAAATAGTGTTTTCTCCAGATGCAGAATAGAAGATAACATTACCACCAAACGCTTCTACCACCTTAGCTACACCTTGTCCAATATTCCCCATTCCTACAATACCCCAAGTTTTCCCTTGAATCTCTGAGTACCTCTCATCAAAATTGGAAAATCCAAGTTGATTACTATACGTGCCAGACTTTACATACTCGTCGTAATAGGCTAATTTCTCCATAACGTAGAGTGCCAATGCAAAGGTATGCTGTACAACAGCTGGCGTAGAATAACCTCGTATGTTCGATAATAGGATTCCACGCTTTTGAATATAATCCAAATCAATATTATCTGTACCCGTAGCTGTAACACATAACAATTTTACTTGATGTGCATCTCGTAAAAATTCTTCATCTATAACCGTCTTATTAAAAATAATGATATCTGCGTCTCGAATCTTTTCTATGGCTTTTTCTCTAGGAAGTACATGATATGAGCTAAATTCTCCTAATTGTTGAAAAATAGATACATCAATATCTAAACCAAGTGTATTACGATCTAGCATTACAATCTTCATCTACAACACCTCAATCTTACTTATCTCCTTCAGACACTCCAATCATCATTACCTCATCTTTATCGTCAATATTTACATATGCATATCCTTGATAAGACAGTTCTCTTAATATACGATTCCTCGTTTTTAAATCTGGCATAATGATAGCTTGTGATAATCCCTTTGTATTATGTATTCTTAAGTTTGGTACATTACTACTTTCACGAATATAGGTAATCTCTAATATTTGTACTTTTCCATTTGATTTAATTGTTAATCTCATTATCTTTCCTACCCTTTCATTGGTGTATGTTACAATTTATGGTGAATCCATATTTTTAGAACTTTCATACATACTAATCTAATTCTATTTTAACAGTATCCTTTTGCAAATACAAGCATATAATAGTAAATGTACAAAATAAAATACACAGTTTTTTGTGATTATTATTTGTAATTATCTCATTTTTTGTTATAATTATTGTACGGTTCGTTATTGTTTCAATTAATTGCCAATATTGTTACAAATTGGCACAGAATTTAAGGGTGGTTTATTATGTTCAATATTATTTTATAGACCAATATGACAAGATACTATAAAACGGAGGATTAGTATGAGAAAAAAAGCACATATTTCATTAGCAAACTTATTATTACAACACCATGCAGATCACAAAATTATACATCATAGAAAAGCTTTTTGTATAGGTAATATTTTACCTGATTGTAAACCGTCTTTTTTTACTAAGAAACACGCCTTTGACCATACTTTCGAAGAAATATGCGAACAAATTGTGTATCTATCTACCCATCCCATGGACACCAAGAAGCAATTAAAGCAATTCGCCATTCAATTAGGAGAGGTCACACATCATCTCGCCGATTACTTTACTTTTGTTCATCACGCCCACTTTGATGGATCGTTGAAAGAACATTGCACTTACGAAGGGAAAATGAACCACTTTTTAAAAGATTTCATAAAAAATACAGAACTTATGCTTCACTTACATTCTTTTCACCCAATAGAAGAAATTCAAGAACTTCTATTTCACATTGAACAGGCACACCATGTCTATACTATGCAAGAAAATCGCTCCATGCATGATGATTGCGCCTTTATTATATACATTACTTCACAAGTAATGAAAAGTATTCTCCACTACAACGAACTGTATCACACCTCTACTAATCACATCTAATCTTCTATCCACTATATTCTAAACCTTTACAAGAGTTTATCATTACAATAAACTCTTCTTTTTCATGAGCATTTATACATTATATTTCTAAAATAATCAATAGCAGTTGAACTCTTGTATAATAAACTTACATCTACAACAGCGTACAACTCTATACCTATTTGGATATTGTATATATACTCACCAAGATTCATAATGGTAATATTTTAATCTTATTACGTATTCTGGTTCGCAACTTTTCTCTATTGCATAAGAAGGATACCATCTGCATTATCTGCTACAGCTATCTTTGCAAGCTTGGTTGCGTTCATATGATTTATCCATACAAAAACATATTAATGAATATATCCTTTTATAAACTCTTCTATAGGAATTGGTCGAGAATATAAGTATCCTTGCCCTAAATGACAACCCAATTCATATAATAATTTTGCTTGCCCTTCTTCTTCTATTCCTTCTGCTAATGTTGATGACCCTTCCAATTCATTACACATAGATAATACATTTTTTACAAGTATCTGATTTTTCTTATTGGTAATCAAATCATCTACTAAGCTCTTATCAATCTTCACTTCATCCACTT
>JAWXVF010000102.1:0-9704 GCA_044425555.1 Eubacteriales bacterium | reverse complement strand
TTTGATGCAATGCAAACGGCGTCAAGAAAAGCATTTAAAAGAGCATTTGGATATTAAATAAGAAACACCGAATAAGGTTTAATTGTAGTACAAAAATTTCATAAATATCAGATAAGAAAATTTAAATGGAAAAAGTGCCAACGATTACTTGACACAAACAAATGTTGAAAATTTATTGAATTATGCTTTAAAAAATGGTATTATAGATTTATCAGCTTTAAATTATCAGTGCGAAGAGATGAAAGGACAACAATTTTTAAAAAATCATGAGTTTAAAATATGGCAAGGTAAAAACGGTTCATGGTACACTCATTTGCCAGATAATGAAAAAGGAAGAAAAAAAGTAAAACGTACAACAAAGGAGAGCATAGAGCAAGCAATAATCGAATTTTACAAAGAAAATCCTAAAGTGTTAAATACTGATATTACTTTGAGAGAGTTATATAAAGAATGGATTGTATATAAAGAAACTATAACGAAGTCAAGTGCGTCTATTAGTCGACTCGAAGTGGATTGGATTAAGTATTATTTAGGAGAAAGCAAAGAGTTAATAGATAAACCTATTAAGTCTTTGACTAAAATTGAACTTGATACGTGGATACATACTCTGATTAAAAAGCATCAAATGAATGCCAAAAAATACTATAACGTTTCATTGATTATCCGTCAGTGTTTCGAATACGCTATTGATTGTAGTTATTTAGAAAAGGATTTTTTGAAAGAAATCAAAGTACAAACGGAGTTGTTCTCGGCAAAAAAAAGCCAGAGAGCGAAACGCAAGTATATCAATCAGGAGAAGTGGCACTGCTCGTGGAGGATATGTATCGCAGATTTCAAAAAAGACCTTATGATACGACGCCATTGGCTGTAATTCTTGACTTTGAAATTGGAGCTAGAGTAGGAGAATTGGTAGCTTTAAAAAGTACAGATATTAAAGGGAGTGAAATTCACATTCAAAGGCAGGAAGTTAAACGATATGTGCGAAACCACGAAGGGAAATTGAAATTTTCTCATTATGAAGTGGTAGATTATACCAAAATAAAAGAAAGTGATCGCTATGTGTATCTCACTAAAAAAGCTCTAGAGATTATCAACTTAATAACGGAAACAAATAATAAATATGGTAACTACTGTGAAGATTACTTATTTTGTCGTGACAAAAGTCGTATATCTAAAAGAGGAGTACAAAGTCGCATACATGACGGTTGTAAAAAGATAGGTATTCCGGTAAAAAGTGCACACAAGATTAGAAAAACATATGTTTCGACTTTAGTTGATTCACAATTGAATATTGACGAGGTTCGCAGACAAGCAGGTCATGCTGATGAAAAAACTACGTATCGTAATTATTGCTTCAATAGAAAGACTAGCAAAGAAACAGGGAATATTATAGAAGATGCTTTGTCTAAATTTAATGATGCTAGGGGGTATATTAAAGTTAATTAAGCGAATCAAGAAGATGGTAACCAAAAAGTAACCAGAAATTAGAAGCGAAAAAAGGTATAATTTTATAGAAAACCTTTAATTTACAAGAGTTGCACGAATTTTACGTCGCGGGTTCGACCCCCGTCTCGCGCTTAACATCTTGATAGTTATCGGAATAGGCTTTGGCTAGAAGAACATAGGATGAATTTGGAGTTTCGTTTAATCACGAGACTCTTTCTTTGTTTGGAGGATAAAGATAAGGAGTGTAATGGGAGTGAAGAGAGGGAAGATAACAGATCAAATGCGCTGGAAACAACATATAATTACTATTGCTATTATAGTAGTCTCATTGTGTTTTTGCAGTTATTATGTAGCACAAAAAGAAGGATATCATGGCGATGAGATTCTTTCCTATGGATTATCCAATTCTCAATATAGTCCTTGGATTGTGCCAACACAGCCAGAAGGAAGATTGGCGAAATTTTATTATGAATATATACAAGGGGATTACCTCCTTCAAGAAATTGAACATATTAAAAATGTAGTAGATATTATCATACAGGATAGAAGCATGAAGGTATTAGTGCAATACGAAGCAGATGTGTATGACGCACCTGTATGGATTGGAAGAGAGGAATTTAAGCGATATTTACAAGTGGATATTTCTGATGATTATCATTTATTAAGCCCCTACTATAATCTAACAGATGATCCACATCCACCACTTTATAATATGCTATTACACTTGATTTCTAGCTTGGTAAAAGGAGAAATTTCTGTTTGGACAGGAGCGAGCATTAATTTAATATGTATGGGTGTTACTTTGTGGTTTGTGGGAAAAATAGGAGAAATGGTATTTCTTAAGCAATCTACTACATGGGCTTCTATGATTCTATATGGATTTTCAACTGGAATTGTAGCAACAAGCATTTGGATTCGTATGTATTCTCTCTTAACCCTTTTTATGGTCATGAATCTCTATTATCATCTGCAAGCTTATGAAAAAGGGAAGTGGAGTAGATGGAAAAAGCGTAGGAATCAAACAGCATGGATTGGGAACAGGGGAATTTTTTATACTACCTTACTTGCTTTTTGGAGTCAGTACTTTAGTTTGTTTTTTCTAATACCAATGGCAATAGTTACTGTTCTTGTGTTGTGGACTAAGAAGAAGAAAAAAGAAATGATTACTTATATGCGAACTATGTTTCTAGCAGCTGTGGTAGGAGTAATAGGTAATCCGTTTTCCATAAGAGATATTCTGTTTAGTGGAAGAGGGCAAGAAGCTATAGGGCAATGGGAAACTATATGGCAAGGATATGATATGAGGTTCACTCGTTTCTTTCAGATTTTATGTGAGAATGTAAGTGTGAATGAAATAGTGTTTTTGTCTATATTACTTCTCTATGTTGGAGCATTTTTATATCATAGAAAAAGGATAACTACAAAAGGAGTATTTTGCGTAGTGCCTACCTTGGTTTATTTTCTTATTGTCAGTAAAATGTCTCCGTATTTAGTGGATCGCTATATTATGGCGATTTTTCCTATGGTATGTCTCTGGATAGGAGGGATGGTAGAAGAAATCTGTACGCTCTTAGGTAAATGGATAGTATGTAGATGGAATAAAAGAACGAACGTTATAATATCAATTGTTATTGTATTATGTGGAATCTTGAGTGTAAAAGGGGAATATCCATATTTATACAAAGGGTATGAAATGCAATTAGAACTTGCAAGAGAATATGAAGAGTATCCTCTTATATGCATTTACACAGGTGGATTTCATGAGAATAAAGTGGAAATGACTTATTATGAACAAACTATATTGGTGAAGTTAGAGGAATTGGTGAAAATGGATGAAGAACGAACACAAGTAACAGAGAATGGGTATGTGGTATTAATAAAGGATGTATTGGACGAGGAAAAAAAGAAGGTATTAGAAGCTGTGATGGATACATTTGGAGGTTATGAAGTAAGAGAATTATTAGACAAAGGAGTTCATGATGACTTTATGTATTTTGTACAATAATGTACAATTTTGTTGTACATTGGGATGGATTAGTATATAATAATTGTACAAATAGAGAAGAGGATGAAAGCATGAAAATTAAATGGAAAATTGTATTATCGACAATGGTGAATGTATCTTTGGTGGTTTTGATTTTTCTATACTTGACTCAAGAAAGTCTAAGTGAAGTAGTACTAGAACGTACCACGGAAGATTTAGGCAATACAGCAGTGCTAGTAGAGCGAATCTTAGAGGAACAAGTGCCTGGAGATTGGACATTAGAGAATGGTCTATTATCAAAAGGTAATGTAGTGATTAATGGGAATTATGAAGTGGTAGAAGACTTAACAGAAGGTCTTTCGATTAATTATACTGTTTACCAAGGAAATCAAACAGCCGTTACTAGCGTAAGGGATTTGAATGGACAGCGACAAAGCGAAGTGGCAATAGAAACAGAAGCAGTAGATATTGTAATGAATCAAAAAGGGACACATACAGTATATGCCCAAGTAAATGGGAAAAATGTGATTAGACGTTATATGCCAATAGAAGATGCTATAGGTCAAGTGATTGGGATTAGTACCATCTGTGTAGAAATAGGAGAAGTAGAAGATACAATAAATGCTATTATTATGGTGCTAATTATGACAGCACTAAGCTTATTGATACTTTCGCTAATCGGTGCATATTTTACAGGAAATATGATTGCGGCTGGCATAGTAAAAGTGCGAGCTAAGATACAAGTAATGGAAACGGGAGATTTTACCATTGCTTCTGAGTCAAGAGTATTGACTGCTAAAGATGAAGTGGGAGGAATTGCACGTTCTTGTGAAGCGATGAAAGATAATATCTTTGGTGCAGTGGCGATTATTCAGCAAGAAGCCAATGTAATTAGAACTCATGCACAGAAAACTTTAGCAGATATTGAGCAAATTGATGAAACGGTAGAAGATATTTCGGGATCTACGGAAGAATTATCAGCTTCAATGGAAGAAACTACAGCTTTTACAGAAGAAATCAATGCAGCAACAGCTGAGATTAAAGAAGAAATTGGAAATATGAAACAATATGCAGTAGAGATGAATACTTTATCTACGGAGATTAAAGAACGTGCAGAATCGTTAAACGAACAATCGAAACATTCCCACGCGGTAGCTTCTGATATTTATAACCAGACCAATGTACAATTACGCCAATCTATGGAGAAGGCGAATGCAATTTCAGAGATTCAAGAATTAACAGAGAATATTTTAAAGATTACAGCACAGACTAATTTACTAGCAATTAATGCTTCCATAGAAGCGACTAGAGCGGGAGAAGCGGGAAAAGGATTTGCGGTTGTAGCGGATCAGATTAGATTACTAGCAGAGAATTCGAAAAGTGCTGTATCTAGTATTTCAAGAATTACAAAGAATGTTTCAGAAGCAGTGGAAAGTGTATTAAAGGATGCAGGAAGCTTATTAGAATTCGTAGATACACAAGTGTTAAAAGATTATGAAATATTACTAGAAACAAGTGTTCAATACAATACAGATGCAGATTCTGTGTATGATTCTGTAGAAATCATTGGAAAGAGCACGGGTAAATTATATGATTCTATAGATAATATCAGTGTGGGAATTAATGAAATTACTTCTGCGGCCTTACATGGTGCAGAGGGAACAGTTGCTATTGCAGAGAAAATTGTGGATATTTCAAAGATGACTCGTGAAGTGAAGAAACAATCACATAATAACCAAAATAGTATCGAAGAATTAGGGGAATCAGTAAAATTTTTCCGATTAAATGAGGAGGATCAGGGTGCAGAAGTAAGTCCTGTGATGCGAGAGAAGAAGAAACAAGTCCAATTGAATAAGGTGTTCGAAGATGATCTGACAAAAAAACTAGAAAGTATGGTAAAAGAAAATTAAATTGATAAAAGTACTTGACAAGAGAAGGGTTATGGTATAAGATATTAACTGTTACAGCTTTCAAATAAGAAAAGTTATAACGGTTAGAATGTGTGCTTAGCTCAGCTGGATAGAGCGCTTGGCTACGGACCAAGAGGTCGGGGGTTCGAATCCTCTAGCGCACGTTGCCTTAGGCTATTAGCCTAAGGCTTTTTTAATTGGAAATGTTGTAATGCGATTGCTTTTTATTTGGAAATCTATATAATGGGTAGAATAGATGCAGAATAGGAATGTTAGAGGAGTTGTATGAGAAAAGAAGAATTTATGAAACAGTTACAAATGGAATTAGCCATTTCGTTGAGTGGACAAGTAGTAGCAGAGCATATACGTTACTATCAAGAATATATTGTATTAGAAATGAAAAAGGGAAGATCGGAAGAGGTGATTCTAGCAGAATTAGGAAGTCCTAGATTGCTTGCTAAGTCAATTATTGAAGCGAATCAACATAAAGTTGGAGGAGAAAATCATACGAATCATTCGCAACAAGAGTATCAAATGGAGCAAGAAACTGGTGATTCCTATAAAAGTAATAAGAAGAATAAGAAATTTATTAAAATTAATGGGATCATTGCTATAGTTATTCTAATAGGAATTTTGATTCTTGTAGCAAGATTGTTTATCTATGCATTGCCATATGTTATTATTGCAGCTCTTGTAATACAAGTTGTAAAATTTTTATCGTCTTATTCTAGCAGAAGGTAACTTGCTAGGTATGTAATGTTGGAGAAGTGAAAAAGGAACACCAACATGTGTTCCTTTTTCGAGGGGAGTATAAATAATTAAAATATAAGGGGTAGATAAGAGTTTTGAAGGGGAACTCTTATCTAATACCTATTATACATAATCTGACAAAAAAGCAAGCGATTTATTAAAAAAAAGTTTACATTTTTTATATTAAATTAATATATCTTTATTTTAAATTAATATTTGTATAAAATGAATTATTCGAGCCATACTATGAGTGTAACAAATAAATGAATTAGCGAATTTAGGAGGAACTCAAATGGCTAAGAATGAATATAACAATTCAACAAGTAACAAAAACTCAAACAAAACATCTAACAGTACTAAGAATACGAATCAAAATAAAACATCTAATAGTTATGAATCGAAAAACAAAGATGGTGAATGTTGTTCAACTAGCAATTCGGAATCAAACACTTACAAAAATTGTTAGTGTCTTCGAGATGGCAATGGTCATCTCGGTACATAATGGTTACAAATAACTTAAGAATATTAGATGCTAGATTAGAGAAAGTTCTAAGTTGTTAGGAAATATAATTGACAGAATACTTACGGAGAGATAAGATAATATTATGAGAAAATTTGAATTAATTGTTCCATGTCATTTTGGACTAGAAGCAGTATTAAAAAGAGAGATCATTGAGTTAGGATATGATATTACGAAAGTAGAAGATGGAAGAGTAACTTTTGTTGGTGATGAGGAAGCTGTATGCAGAGCTAATATCTTTTTGCGTACAGGAGAGAGAGTCTTAATTAAGGTGGGTTCATTTCGGGCTACAACTTACGAAGAGTTGTTTCAGGGAACTAGACGAATCAAATGGGAGGATTACATACCAGAAGATGGGAAGTTTTGGGTAGCGAAGGCAGGTAGTGTGAAGAGTCAATTATTTAGCCCATCTGATATTCAATCCATTATGAAAAAAGCCATGGTAGAGCGTATGAAGGAGACGTATTCGAAAGATTGGTTTGAAGAAAGTGGAGCTAGTTATCCGGTTAGAGCGTTTTTATTAAAAGATGAAGTGACTATAGGACTAGATACCACAGGTGAATCTCTTCATAAGAGGGGTTATCGAAAATTAGTTGCGAAAGCACCTATTGCAGAAAATCTAGCAGCGGCACTGATTATGTTAACGCCTTGGAATAAGAGTAGAATTTTAGTGGATCCATTTTGTGGAAGTGGGACTATTCCCATTGAAGCGGCTATGATGGCAATTAATATGGCTCCTGGAATGAACCGTGATTTTCTCTCTAGTAAATGGAAGAACTTAATTAGTCAAGCAGAATGGAAAGCTTGCTATGAAGAGGCTAGGGAATTAATAGATGAATCTATATCAGTAGATATACAAGCATATGATGTAGATGAGGAGATGATACGTATTGCTAGAGAGAATGCAAGATTAGCAGGGGTGGAAGAATACATACATTTTCAAAAGCGATCGGTAGATCAATTAAGTCATCCGAAGAAATATGGATTTATCATTACAAATCCTCCTTATGGAGAGCGTTTAGAAGAAAAAGAAGTGATACCAAAGCTGTATCAAACCATTGCACAAAGATATGAGAAATTAGAGGCATGGTCTTTGTATGTGATCTCTGCTCATGAAGAAACAGAAAGAGATTTAGGACGTAGGGCAGACAAGAAACGAAAGATTTATAATGGGATGATGAAAACGAATTATTATCAATTTATGGGTCCAAAACCTCCTAAAAGGGTGTAGTATGCAAAAAAAATTAATGAATTACGTTAGTATATTTATGGTAATATATGCCTTTACAACCATAACACTTATGGTTTCGTATGGTGTGGATCAAGAACTCATCTATTTTGATGAACGTTTTAGTGAAGAAGGACTTGTTATGGGAATGAGTCTAGACACTTTGTTTAGTATGCGACAAGATATTGAAGTGCAAACGTTTCAAAGTGGAACAATGGGACTTAGTATTCCGATTGATGACCTAGTACAAGAAAGCAAGATTCATGTGGAGAATGATTACATTAATCAAAGAATGATTATTAAATTAGAAGGGAATTATCAGGACTTTTATGAAAAACAAACCATTCAAGATTCTGGAGATTTTATTCACCAAGCACATTTATTTACAAGTGAAGAATATACGTATTTAGTATTGTCTATGAATTCCTTAAAAGAACACGTTATTTCTTATAAGAGTAGAATATTATCGATTAAGTTCTATGATCCTAAAGAATTGTATGATCAGATTATAGTCATTGACCCAGTCTTTGGTGGAGAAGAAGAGGGTTATGTAGTAGAGGAAGTGTTAGAAAAAGAAATTGCACTAGAGGTTTCATTACTGTTAAAAGATCGTCTAAGTACCACAGATTACAAAGTGTATTATACAAGAACAATGGATGATACTGTTTCGCAAGAAGCAAGAATACGATTAATAAGAGAATCTATGGCAGACTTTGTGATTCGTATTGGAGTAGGTTTTGAAGAGGAAGAGCAATTATACGGAACAACTGCAGTATACCATGATAATTACTTTATTCCAGAGTTTGATAGCGTTCAATTATCGAATATTATCATTAGAAATATTTCCTTTAAAACTGGAACACAAGTCTTAGGATTACAAAAGGCTAGTGAAGTGGGTGATCAAGTTGTGATGGATTCGAATACTCCAATTGCTACTATAAATGTAGGGTGCATATCCAACCCGTTAGAGCGAGAAATGTTAAAAGATCAAAGATATAGGAATCAAATAGCCAGTGGTATTATGGTGGGAATTACAGAAGCATTTCAAATACTAGAGGAGGAATAAAGAGTGGAACGAATTATATTTGCGACTTCTAATGAAGGGAAGATGAAAGAGATTAGAGAGTTACTTGGCGACCTAGAAATGGAGGTATACTCTTTAAAAGAATTGGGAATTGATGTGGATATTGAGGAGAATGGTATAAGTTTTGAAGAAAATGCCATGATTAAGGCGAAAGAAATTGCCAAGATAGTAGATGGAATTGTCATAGCAGATGATTCAGGACTAGAGGTGGATGCACTAGGGAAAGAGCCTGGTATTTATTCTGCACGTTATATGGGAGAAGATACTTCCTATAATCTGAAAAATGGTAATATACTAGAGCGATTAGAAGGTGTTTGTGATGAGAAACGAACAGCAAGGTTTGTGTGTGCAATTGCGTGTGTGATGACAGATCATGAAGTGATTACTACACAAGGAACGATAGAAGGGAGAATAGGATATGAGATTATGAATGGAAATGGATTTGGATACGATCCGATTTTTTATGTACCACAATTTCAGAAAAATTTATCGCAATTAACCCTTGCAGAAAAGAATGAAATTAGCCATAGAGGCAATGCTTTAAGAGAATTGAAAACCTTTTTAAAAAATAAATATAAATAAATTGAAAAAAAGTGTTGACTTTTTAAATTAGATGTAATATAATCTATCTTGCGTCACAGTTAAGGAGAAAGCAAGAACAGTAAATGTGAAGTGTAAGATACTACGGGGTGTGGCTCAGCTTGGCTAGAGCGCCTGGTTTGGGACCAGGAGGTCGCAGGTTCGAATCCTGTCACCCCGACTGTGAAAGAAGTTACATAACA
>JAWXVF010000101.1:0-9794 GCA_044425555.1 Eubacteriales bacterium | reverse complement strand
ACTGCCGTTATATTATATCATTCTATTATGTTAACCATTTTCTATACAGATGGTCAGGAAACGGAGGATTCACCTGTGATAATAGAACTTGAGCAAGATCAAGTTACAGATGTAGATTCGGATCAAAGCGACGAAGTAGAGCAGAACCAAAGTGAAGAAGCAGACCAAAACTCAAGTGAAGAAGTAGTTGCAGGACAAAGCGAAGAAGTAGAGCAAGATTCAAGTGAAGAAGTAGTTGTAGGACAAAGCGAAGAAGTAGAGCAAGATTCAAGTGAAGAAGCAGAGCAAGAATTAAGTGAAGAAAATGGAGCAGACTCAAGTGATGATGGAGAAGATGACTTAGAAAAAAATACAGAGGAAGAGATTACAGATAATGAGAATACAGATGAACACGAAGAGTTGGAAAATGAGGAAGAGGGAGAGAGTGAACCACTAGAAGAGTTAGAAGTAATGGCTTTGTTTAGTATGCAGGTATATTCTGCTTTTGGTGGTGGGGATGGTTCGGAAGGAAATCCCTACCTAATTAGTACCTTAGCACAGTTAAAAGCCATACCTAATTACACTCAAGATCACTTTAAGATTACAGCTAATATCAACGCCAATAATGACTGGACGACTATTGGATATTTTGATGGAACGTTGGATGGTGGAAACTTTACGATTTCGAATCTAAATGCTCCATTATTTAGCCAGGTAGGATCTTCTTCTTCTTATTCTCCAATAATTAAAAATTTAACTGTTTCTTGCAATATGTCGGTAGATACTATAAGAGTGGGCGGTATTACAGGAGAGTTTTCTTATGGTACCATAGAAAATTGTAATAGCACAGGTACTATTTCTAGCAATACTAGTAATGCTAGAGTAGGAGGTATTGCTGGGGTTCTTACGTCACCTGGGACAATAATAAATTGCAATAACACCGCTACGATTTCTACTAACGGGGAGAAGTATGTGGGAGGTATTGTCGGATCTACATCTGGAACAATAGATAAATGTAATAACACAGGTACTATTTCTAGTGATGTTGGTGAAGTAGGAGGTATTACTGGGTATAATTCGCGCACTGTTAAGAATTGCAGTAACACAGGTGCAGTTTCTTGTACTGGAGGTATCGCTGGAGGTATCGCTGGAGGTGTTTCTAGTTCAGCTCAAATGGTGAATTGCTATAATACAGCTACGGTAACTGGAGTACGTGCTGGAGGTATCGCTGGATCAACGGGGTCGGCTAGTAAAATAATGAATTGCTACAATGCTGGTACGGCAAGTGGTAGTCAATATGTAGGTGGTATCGCTGCATTTAATTTTTCTGATACCACTAATTGTTATTGGCTTACTACAACAGCAAGTGCTATGGCTGGATGGGCAGGTGGAACTAATGAGAATAATTTTTCTTATAGTTACTATGGTGTATTTACAACTGGTGGGGTAAGCTATTCATTAGTTGATGTATTAAACGCTTGGGTTAAAGCTAATGGTGATTATTATTATTGGACTACAACAGGCAGTAGTAATAGCAGACCAATATTTACAACTACAACCCCTTCTCAAACTGCATTATCTAATTCTATGATTTCGGCTATAGATGATCAAATTTACACAGGTAGTGCGATTACTCTAGATGATATAGTTGTAACAGACGGATTCGTTACATTAAACAAGGATATTTATACCATAAGCTATTCTAGTAACATCAATGTAGGCACAGCTACTGTTACCATAACAGCTAATACTGGCAGTAACTACACGGGTAGTGCTTCTGCAACATTTACGATCAGCCAAAAAACGTTAACCGATACAATGGTTTCTACTATAGAGGACCAAACTTACACAAGTAGTCCACTTACGCCTGAAGTTGTAGTAACGGATTCTGATAGAAGTGTTATACTTGTAAAAAATACTGACTATACAGTAACTTATTCAGATCATACCGATGTAGGAACTGCTACCGTCACCATAACAGGGATAGGCAATTATGTAGGCAGTGCAAGTACAACATTTGCGATTAAGAAAACCGATAGCACTGGTAGCGTAACGTCACATAATGATGGAGATACGATTACCTACGGAAGTACTGTTACAATAACTTACAAACCAAGTATCCAAAGCACACAATCACTCTATTCGCTTTCCCCAAGTGATGAGGGATACGTGTATTTGTACTATAATGGCCAAGCAATTGCAAGTTCTAAACAGAAAATTGCAGTAACTGAAACAGCGTCCATGACTTTTGAAGTAAACCAAACAAATTTCCCCACTCAAAGTGAGTTTAATGGAACTACTTTACGTAACTTCACCATAGAATGGGTGGGAGATAGTACTTACAATTCTCATGAAACGACACTTAAATTAATATTAGCACCAAAGGAAATTACGTCAGCTACAATTGTTACCACAGATTCATCTGCTACAAAAGTATATGATGGAGATAAGAATTTTACAAATGTAGTAATAGACATTAGTTCCCATGTTAATGGAGATACCGTTACAGCAACAGCTAATGGTACTTCTGCTTCTGCTAATGTTGGTAGCCCTTCGTTTACAGCAAGTTCTGTTACTTTAGCAGGTACTCATAGTGGGTATTACGTTTATACGACTACTATGAGCACGGTTACTGGTAATGTGGGGATTACAGCAAAATCATTTAGTAATAATGATATAACGATAGCAGATATTACGCCTTTAGAATATACTGGCAATGAAATTAAACCTATTCTTACGGTAAAAGATGGAACGATACTACTTATTTTAAATGAAGATTATGAAATCACTTCTTATACTAGCAATACGAATGTGAGCACAAATACTGCAACCGTTACCATAACAGGGATTGGAAACTATCAAGAAACGAAATTAAAAACCTTTGACATTACAGGCAAACCTATAGATGCTAATATGTTTGATTTAAGTAAGATTATTGATACAGAATATACTGGAAAACCAATAGAGCCTAATGTTACATCAGATACCTTAACGAGTGATGATTATGATGTGACTTATACATACAATACTGATGCAAGCACAGATACTCAAAAAGCAACTGTTACCATAACAGGGATTGGCAATTATAAAGATGACGTAATAACAACTTTTACCGTTACAGCAAAACCTCTTACTCATGCCGATATAGTAATTAATTCTATTGCTGATCAAGTTTATACAGGTAGCACGGTGGAACCAACTGTTACGGTAAAAGACGGAACTACCACACTTATTTTGGGTACCGATTATAACATCTCATATTCTAGTAATATTGATGCAAGTACTGGAGTAGCCAAAGTTATTATAAAAGGTATTGGAAATTACCAAGGGGAAACATCACAATCGTTTAATATTACAGTAAAATCTTTGAACCATGATGATCTATCTGTAACGATTACTCCTCAAGAATACACAGGTAATGACATTGTACTTACTAGTACTAGTATTCGGATAACAGATAATGGTACTCTACTTGAGTTAGGTACTGACTATCAAATAGTTGGTTATACCAATCATACTGATGCAACTACTGAAACTGATCAAGCAACCGTTATTATAGAAGGTATTGGAAATTATCAAGGTACTATATCACAAACATTTACCATATTAACAATGCCTTTAACAGATACACAATTTGATTTGACCAATGTTGTAGATACTGTTTATACAGGTAGTGAAATAGCTCCAATCATTTCATCAACAGATCCAGATTTCACGTATGAAGTATCGTATTCTAGTAACATTGATACAGGAAAAGTTACTGTTACCATAGAGGGAACAGGTAATTATAGTGGTAGTTTTACAAAAACTTTTAATATCACAGTAAGAATATTAGAAGAAAGTGATTTTGACAACATTGGTGATATAATCTATACAGGTAGTGAAATAGAACCAGATATTACATCAATTTCTTTACATTCAGATACAGATTACGAAATAACTTCTTATGTGGATAATGTTGATGTTAGTACTGGAATCGCTACCGTTACCATAATAGGAAAAGCAAATTGTATAGGTACTATTGAGAAAACATTTAATATAATCCCACCTACTATTACAGTAACGCCAATTGCAGGACAAACCCATGAAGAAGGAAGTATGCCTACTACTATTACGTTACGATATAACTATACAGGAGCGATAACAGGTGAGACTCCTGCTTTTCAAGGTAGTCTTTTAGCAAACATAGAAGATACAGCGGGTAATTATTCTATTACTAGTGGAACTTTAAAATTAATGGATAATATGCCTTTTAAAGCAAGTAATTATACGTTGGAAGTGGTTACAGGTGTATCGTATGAGGTAACCGCTGCTCCTATCATAGAATTAGCACCAAGTGTTAATGAAGAATTGATAGCAATTGAAGAGGAAGAACTAGCGGTAATTAATGAAGACGAATTAGTAATCATACGTGCTATAGAAGAATTAACACTAAATAATGAAGACGAATTAGTAGTGAACATTGAGGAAGAGCAAACAGCTAGTATTGATAGCGATTCAATTTTAGATGTAACGAACAATGATATTGAAAATGATTATACTGTACATTTAGAAGAAAATAACTCAAAAAATATTTTTCCTAGTAGTATGTCTGTAACTGGCGTTGTTGGGACTGTTGCAGTAGCAGGAATAGCTATTGCTGGCGGAGTTGTTGCAGCTACTTTTGGAGTTGCATCAGCTACGAGTGGTATGGCAAGTTCTGGTTCTGCAATTGGTTCTCTTGTGAGCAATACAAGCAGTAAAGTTCTAAACTTTAAGAAAATAAAGGTAAAACGTAGAAAAGTATTCTCTGAAAAAGTATTGCTTAAAAATGCCAAGTTATTTCGTTATGCAGTTCCACAATTTAATTTAGATAGCTATGAATCCGTTACTAATGTTTTATTAGAAGCGAAGAAAAACAAATCACCTGTGGTAATCAGTGTCAATAATCTCTTAAATGGCAGTGAGAATCAATATGAAGTTTTAATAGATGATATGAAAGCTATTATGAAAGAAAATAAAATCAAGAGTCCTGTTTGTATTCATTTAGATGGTGGAAATCTGGAAGAATGTGCAGAGGCAGTTTCTCTTGGATATTCTTCGGTAGTTTATGAAGTGCCTGCTAATGCCAATCTTGAAACTCAATTAAAGGAGCTAAAAGCACTATCACAACTTGCTAAAAAGAAAGATTCCATTGTAGAAGTGAAAATTGACCCATTAGATGAGTATGGAAATTTATCCAATACATCTGCTGAGTTATGTCAGAAATTAGTAAAATCTGGAGTAAAGTCTATCTCTTTAAGTACTTTCACTCCTGAAAGTGGAGAGACAAACGCTTTACAAAATGGTACCTTTGATACGCTAAATAAATTTAAGGGTGCTGCAAAACAATTGAAATTTTCTCTACATAACGATGAGCCATTTTCACAAGAAGAATTAAAGAAACTAATCCGTTTAGATGTTTCTAAGATTGTGATTGAACCTACTGATGCTTCTTTAAAGGATGCGAATTTATTAAACAAGAAACTTTGTAAATTTCAAGCAGTAGGAAAAGCAAATAACTACTTAAAGATTATAAATACCACTTATAAAGTTGCTAAATTTATTATAAAATATATATAGGAACACTAAGTACGGTAAATATGGGAAGTTCCGTTACCAGCATTGGAGATTCTGTATTTTATGAATGTAGTAGTCTAAGCATAGTGACGGTGAAAGTCGGATCCGTAGCAGAAACGTATATGAAAGAATCGTATCCTGATATTGTCTTGAATAGAAATAAAAGCTTCTTGGAAAAATAATTTCGTGTGATAAAAAGAATATCTGTTTAGGAAGAAAAACTACCACTTATACAAGTGGTAGTTTATTTAATTATAACGTTAATAGGACACTGTAGTAAATCAAAGAAGTCTATCGTAATTCTTTGATTTGTTCAAGGGATAAACCTGTTATAGTAGCAATTTCCGAATCTTGTAATTTCCCTAATAGATTTTTAGCAACTTCTAACTTCCCTCTAATTTCCCCTCGCAATTCAGCATTATAAAAGGCACTATTCTTATCTTTCAAGGCTTTCTCTCTTGCATTGAATTGGTCTCTGGTATTAGGGTCTCGACTTAGAATGGCAAGTTTTTGTTTCGCTTTGGACAATTCTTTAATTTCCCTTGATTTGTTTTCTACTATTTCACTGTAGGGGTCTTTTAGGAACTCTAAAAATAATTGTAATATATCTTCTCCGTCACAACCAATCATTTTCTTTCATTCTATACATTCTTTTTTTTAATGTAAATAGATTTGTATCTCCAGTCATTATGATACTATTTTATCTAATATACCTATAGTATAATTCTTATTATTAAAAGTATAACATAATTTTAATAACAAAACATCATAAAATTATTATCACTAATGCAACTCCAATAGTTCTTTATACAGATTCCCTAATTTTTCAAAATAGGATTGACATACCATTTTAGTTAATCTATAATAATTAAGTGATAATAACTAATTAGACAGATTTAAGTACAAATATTTTCTATAAAGAAAGGAAATATACATTTATGAGACATAAAATCAGAATGGCAATTGATCAAATATTTCACGATAGTGCAATTGCCGAATTAAGGTTACAGAACAATAAGGAAACCCAGACGAATTTAACATATAATGATATTCTCTATCTAAATATTATAGAAGCTCATTCTGGAGAATATACAGCAAGCAATATTGCAGATATGCTATTTGTATCTCGTCCTGCTGTTACTCAAAAGATTAATGAATTAGAAAGGCAAGGCTATATCTATAAGGTGCAAAGCAAACAGGATAAGCGAGTTTACAAATTATTTACCAACAAAGAAGATCGTTCAAAAAAATATTATGAAATAGTAGATCAAACCAATGAAGATATTGTAAAAAAGTTATCCAAACATTATACAAATGAACAAATTCAAATGTACTGTGATATGACGGCAGAAATCTGTACAGTAATATTAGAGGAAACAAAACGAGAGTAAGGGTGAAGAAGAACCATGAATATTTTAGGAAAAGATTTTAATGCAAAATCTTTAATGATGTATGTATTACCAACTATTTTAATGATGATTTTTATGTCTACTTATACCATTATTGATGGGCTATTTGTAGCGAATTTAGTAGGAGAAGATGCTTTGTCTGCTGTAAATGTTGTTTGGCCCTCCATGAATGTACTACTTGCTATGGGTTTGATGTTTGCAACTGGTGGAACTGCTATTATGGGACGTTTGATGGGAGAAGGAAAAGTAGAAGAAGCTAGGTCTTTTCTCAGTATTCTTTACATAGTAGCGATTTTATTAGGTGCGATAATCAGTGGTTTTTATTTATGTTTCTTAGATAATGTTTTACTATTTTTAGGAGCGAAAGATGAATTATACCCGTATGCCAAGGATTATTTAAGGACATTATCTATTTTCGCTACTTCTTTTTTCTTACAAGTATATGTACAATCTTTTTTTGTCTTAGCAGGTAAGCCTGTATTAGGATTTGCTACTTGCTTAGCAGGTGGACTTACCAATATTGCATTAGATTATATTTGCATTTCTCCTAAGATGTTAGATATGGGAATTGCAGGAGCTGGCGTTGCAACAGGGATTGGTAATTTAGTACCAGCTATTTTTGGAATCATTTATTTCTTCCAAAATAAGAATGGAACTATATACTTTGGAAAACCTGTGTTTAACGGTAAACTCCTATTCCAAAGTATGTTTAATGGAGTCTCTGAATTAGTAAGTCAATTGGCTGCAGCTATTACTACTTTATTGTTCAATGTAATTTTACTAGATTTAGTAGGGAAATCAGGAGTAGCTTCTATTAGTGTTATTCTCTATATACAAATGTTTCAAATCGCAATTTACTTTGGTTACTCCATTGGAGTTGCCCCTATTATTGCTTATAAGTATGGAGCCGGAGATCAGAAAGGATTACAAAATGTTATTCGTATTAGTTTTCGATTTATTGCCATTGTTTCTATTTTAGTAATATCAGGTTCCTTATTATTAGATGACTTAGCCGTTGGAATCTTTATCGATAAAACTAGTGAAACCTTTCAGATGGCAAAAGAAGGATTGCGATTATTTTCCTTAGGGTATATATTTATGGGCATGAATATCTTTTTATCCTCTATGTTTACAGCCTTTTCTAATGGAAGAGTTTCTGCTACTTTATCTATCACTAGGACTTTTGTATTTTTAGTATCATCATTGATTATTTTAACGTATTTATGGCAGTTAAATGGTGTGTGGTTGGCAGTTCCTGTAGCAGAATTACTTGCATTTTTCTTATCTATTTATTATTATAAGAAAGGGAAAGTTTTATATGGGTATTAGTAGGAGGTGACACCATGGAACGCTGTAACTGGCCTAATTTAGGTAAATCAGAACTTTATCAAGAATATCATGATCATGAATGGGGAGTTCCCTCTTATGAGGATAACTACTTATTTGAAATGTTTGTATTAGAAAGCTTTCACTGTGGACTTTCTTGGCTATTGATTCTTAAGAAAAGAGAAGCGTTTCGCATTGCCTTTGACTCGTTCAATGCGATGAAGATTGTGGAATATAGAGAAGAGAAGATAAATGAATTACTAAATAATCAAGATATTATTCGCAATAAAGCAAAAATTCTTGCTACGATAGTAAATGCAAAAGCATATCTAAAAGTCAAAGAAGAATTTGGCAGTTTCTCTAATTATTTATGGGGATTTACCAATCATAAAATTATGTATTATCCATTTGATGGAACTACTACAAGAAATGAATTGTCAGATACCATTTCAAAAGATTTAAAGAAAAGAGGGTTTAAATTTATGGGAACAGTAACTTGTTTTTCTTATTTAGAAGCTATTGGAATTATGAATAATCATGGTATTAATTGCTTTTTATACAAAAATCATCTGCACCAATACCATGTAACTAACTGTTCCCATTAGAATACTAAGCAATGTATTTCGTTTCCATATGTGAATTCCTGCTACTAATCCTATCGCAATTATTTCAGGAATTCCATATGGATATTCTATAATATAAATATCTTTTAGACAGTATACCACTAACATTCCCATAATAGAAAAAGGCAGTACTATTCCTAAATAAGAAATCACAGCAGGTGTTTTTTGTTTCCCACTCATAACTATAAAGGGTAGAAAACGAAGGAACATAGTAACGAGTGCTACTACCACTACAATTAATATTTCTTGTATATTCATTTATTTTCTCCCGTACTCACCATACTTCTTCTTACTAATAGAATAGCTGTAATCCCTATCATAGATAGAATTAAAAAATGACTAGATCCAAAAATAAGCAAACATAAACTCGTAGCAACTACTCCAATTATTGCATAATCGTGTTCTTTTGTTTGTAACCATTGCTCTACAAATATTGTTACAAATAACGAAGTCAGTGCAAAATCAATTCCCTTTGTATCAATACTTAATACCATAGCAAGACTAGAACCTAATACGCACCCTATAATCCAATACATATGATTCATTATGGAAACTAGTAGATAATATTTATTTTCATCAGGTTTCCCTTTTTGCTTGCTATGACAGACCAAAGAATATGTTTCATCCGTTAAAGCAAATATCACATAGGGTTTCCATTTACCAAGATTTTTATATTGATCAATCATGGATATTCCATAGAAAATATGCCTTGCATTTACCATAACAGTAGTGAATGCTGTGTCAACAAGGAAGCTCCTCCTGTAAGCAAGGTGACAGCTATATATTGCATAGAGCCAGCATAGATAAAAATAGCCATTAGCAATGACCATATAATAGGATAACCTTTTGTTGTTAAAAT
>JAWXVF010000100.1:0-9891 GCA_044425555.1 Eubacteriales bacterium | reverse complement strand
AGTGATACAGATTATGGCAGAAGCCCTAGAGAAGTGGCCAATAGAATTGTTTTCGCAACTATTACCTAGAATTTATCAAATTATTGAAGAAATCAACCGTAGATTTATAGGATTAATTGAACAGACGTATCAAGGTCGTCATGATGTGAATATTGGTGAAAAAATCAGTAAAATGGCTATTATTTATGATGGTCAAGTAAAAATGGCTCACTTAGCAATTGCAGCAGGGTATTCTGTAAATGGTGTGGCTAGGTTGCATACAGAGATTATTAAAACAGAATCGTTAAAAGATTTTTATGAAATGATGCCAGAAAAGTTTAATAATAAGACGAATGGAATTACTCAAAGAAGATTCTTACTTCATGGCAATCCGTTATTGGCAGAGTGGATCACAGATAAAATTGGAGATGAATGGATTACGAATCTACCACATTTGAAAAAGCTAGAAGTATTCGTAGATGATGCTAAGGCACAACAAGAATTTATGAATATTAAGTATCAAAATAAAGTGCGTCTTGCAGAATATATTAAAGAGCAGAATGGAATTGATGTAGATCCAAGATCTATTTTTGATATTCAGGTAAAACGTTTGCATGAGTATAAACGTCAATTAATGAATATTTTACACGTTATGTACTTATATAATGAGATGAAAGAGCATCCTGAAATGGAATTCTATCCAAGAACATTTATCTTTGGTGCAAAAGCTGCGGCAGGGTATAAGAATGCCAAACTTACTATTAAGTTAATTAATTGTGTGGCTGAAGTGGTGAATAATGATGCAAGTATTAATGGAAAACTGAAAGTAGTATTCATTGAAAACTACCGTGTATCGAATGCGGAAATGATTTTTGCGGCAGCAGATGTATCAGAACAAATCTCAACAGCTAGTAAAGAGGCTTCTGGTACTGGTAATATGAAATTTATGCTTAATGGTGCTATTACTCTTGGAACTATGGATGGAGCGAACGTTGAAATTTTAGAAGAAGTAGGAAAAGAAAATGCGTTTATTTTTGGATTGTCAGCAGATGAAGTGATTCAATATGAGAATCATGGAGGATACAATCCAATGGAAATCTTTAATAATGATTCGGATGTTAGAAAAGTATTAATGCAATTGATTAATGGTACTTATTATTCTTATGATACAGAGTTATTTAGAGATTTGTATAACTCGTTATTAAATACAGAATGCACTTCTCGTGCAGATATGTACTTTATCTTAAAAGATTTTAAGGCATATGCTACAGCACAGAAAGCAGTAGAAAAAGCGTACCGTGATGAAAAAGGTTGGGCAAGAAGTGTGTTGATTAACACAACAAATAGTGGTAAATTCACATCAGATCGTACTATTCAAGATTATGTGGATGATATTTGGGGGTTAGATAAAGTAAAGATGCCAAAGTTTAAATAAGTAAAATTAGGTGTATGACAAGAAAACACGAAGTTCTAAATAGGAACTTCGTGTTTTTGTAATATAAAGTGTATGTGGGGATAAGTTGTAAATTATGAAGAAATACTAAACAAATTCTCCAATCATAACGCTTCTATAATCAGGGTCAGCAGATAAATCTATTTTCTTTCCACTTAACAATGTGATCTCTGGTCGCATTGCATTCATGTGATTATTGCTAATAACACCTAATTCTCCATTTGATAATTTTACCGTAAAACCAGTAGGATAAATAGGAACTTTTCCAATGAATTCTTGTACTAATTCTCTATCAAATAAAATACCGGCATTAGCCATTAAGTATTCGATGGCATCAGCGGGAGATTGTGCTTCTCTGTGAGGTCTCATAGAGGTGAGAGAATCGTAAGTATCTGCAATACGAATAATTCTTGCGAATTGATTAATGCGTTCATCGAATTCGTGGTAATATCCACTACCATCTAAATTTTCGTGATGGAATAAAATGGCATTTCTACTTACACTAGAAACGTGAGCATTATCTTTAATGATTTCATAACTAATCATAGGGTGCTTCATCATTTCGTCCATATCTTTTGTATCGAATATTAATTTAGAAGTTTGTACTGATTCTTTCAATTCAGAAATACCAATGTCATGTAAGATGCCTGCAACTGCAACTTGTTCCGTTTGTTCCTCGGTGAGTCCGTGGGAAATAGCAATAACGGTTGCAAAAATACAAACAGATATACTATGACGAGTTATGTAGTTGTCGTCGCATTTAATATCTAATAAATCAAGAGTGAGAGTATCCTTATAGCGAAGTTCTTTTACAATTAATTTTGCTGCGGATACAGCAGCTTCAATATTCCATGTCTTAACTGCATTAAATGCTTTTGTACGAACATCTTGCGAGATGCTATCCTCTACATAAATATCTGCAAATGCAGGCATATCAATATAGATTCCTTGATACCCCATAGATTTTAAGCGTTCTAGTACAGTCACTGATATTTTGGCCTGTGCGCCTAATAATACATTTCCATTGTCTCCGATTACAGGACGAGAAAGAACCATCCCAGCTTTCACATTGTTAATTTTTAAATAATTCATCTGTACTCCCTTATTGTATGCACTTTCGTTAGTATAAAGAAAATTACCTCTCCATTATTCTACTATAAAATGATAGAATTGAAAACAGTAAAATTGAATTTTTAAAATCTTAATGTAATATTACATATATCATATGTAATATTACATTTTAATAAATTACAAAAATTATGTGTATTTAAATTTCGATTTATTCTTGTATTATCTGATAAAAGTTGATATAGTGTTATAAAAGGTGATGAAAATATTTATTATCAGAAAATAAATAAGGAAATCACAATTTTGACAAACAAAACTAGACATGGTTAGCATGACAATTCCAATACATTCGTATGTGTAATAAGGGTAAAATTCTATATATATAGAAGGAAACTTTCTATATTCTTATTAATTTTCTTGCTTTGTCAAATGCTAACCGATGTTTGGAAGGTATGATTTATAAGGAATGGATATTTAAGCTAGGAAAAGTATAATTGTTGTAGAATAATTATACTTTTCCTAGCTTTGAATAAAGAAAAATAAAATATTGACAATAGCAAGCTATATGAGTATAATATGAAAAGTGCTTTCGCACTAAAAGAATAATGGATGTAAAGAAAGAGGAGGATTATATGAAAAAATTACTCGTAAAAGTAACAATGCTTGCTATGGCACTAATGCTTACAGCTTGTTCTTCAAGCTCGAATGATGTAACTACACAAGAAGTAACAAGTGAGGCGGCTACTACAGAGGAAGTAGCAACAACGGAAGAAACGGCAGAAGAAACACCGGTAGAGGAAGCGGGAAATACAACATCTGATAAAGTTTGGGTTGTGGGAACGGATACAGTATTCCTACCATTTGAATACACCAACGAAAATGGTGAGTTTGTAGGTATTGATGTGGATATTCTAGCAGCAATTGCAGAAGATCAAGGATTTGCATATGAATTACAAAGCTTAGGATGGGATGGAGCAGTATCAGCAGTTCAAGCAGGACAAGCAGATGCTATTATTGCAGGAGCATCTATTACAGAAGAACGTCAAGCATCAGGTTGGGTTTTCTCAGATGGATACTATACAGCAACTCAAACCATTGCTATTGCAGAAGAAAATGAAGCAGCTGATTGGGAAGCACTAAGAGGACAAACAGTAGCAGCAAAAAATGGTACTATGGGTGCATCGTATGCAGATAGTTTAGCAGATGAATATGAATTAACAGTAGTAAAATTTGATGATTCACCAACTATGTATCAAGATGTATTAGCAGGAAATTCCTTCGCTTGTTTTGATGATGCACCAGTTATGGCAGCTACTATTAAGCAAATGGAACTTGGATTGAAACTACCAGAAGGATTTGATAATGAAGGTTCTGATTATGGATTTGCTATTATGGATGAAGCAAACCAAGAATTATTGGATATGTTTAATGCAGGTCTTGCTAATATTATAGCAAATGGAACTTATGATACAATTGTAGATAGTTACTTGAAGTAAGAGATACAATTAAATAGATGGAGGCAAACAGTAAGATAGATTGCTGTTTGCTTCTTTTTTGATTTTACGTTATAATAGGAGAAGATGTAAAGAGGAGGTAGTCATACGTGCTTATAAAAATTATAGAAACATACCATGAGATGCTGTTTACTGCAATGGGACAGACGCTATTGTTAGCATTCGTATCTTTATTAGTAGCGAGTGTATTAGGTTTAATCTTTGGTATTATGAATACAATGCGTAATCGAACTTGCAAGATTATTGCGACAATTTATGTAGATGCTATTCGAGGATGGCCTTTGATTGTATTAGCATTTTTTGTGTATTTTGGATTTCCTATGTTTGTAAAAGATGTGCTACAGATTTCTGGATTTCGTTTATCTGCATTGCAAGCAGGTGTAATTGCATTATCATTAAATTGTGGAGCTTATATGGCAGAGATTATTCGCGCAGGTATTCTAAGTGTAGATGTGGGGCAGATGGAAGCGGCACGTAGCTTGGGAATGTCTTACCCTCGTAGTATGGCAAGAGTAGTAGTACCTCAAGCCATTCGTACAATGATTCCAAGTATTATTAATCAATTTATTATTACATTGAAAGATACCTCTATTCTAACGGTAATTGGATTTCCAGAATTGACCAATACTGCTAAGACGATTTCTGCAAATACTATGAGACCACTAGAGACTTGGTTTATTACTGGAGTTCTTTACATGGTGGTTATTCTAATTCTGAGCAAGTTATCTAAAGTGGCAGAAAGGAAGATTAATCGTGGACGATAGAAAAATAATGATACAAGTGAATCATATAGAGAAAAAATTTGGACATATTGAAGTATTGCAAGATATTTCTCTTAAAGTAAAAGAAGGAGAGGTAGTAGTCTTATTAGGACCATCAGGATCAGGGAAGTCAACACTTTTACGTTGTTTAAATCGCTTGGAAAAGGTTTCTAAAGGGGAAGTAATTGTCAATGGTCATAATATTACCCAAAAACATACTAATATTAATAAAATTCGAGAAGATATAGGAATGGTATTCCAACACTTTAACCTATTTAACCATTTGAATGTATTGCAGAATATGATGTTAGCGCCTGTAGATTGTAAGAAGCTGTCAAAAGAAGAAGCTAGGGAAAAAGCGTTAATGTTATTAGAAAGAGTGGGTTTGTCAGATAAGGTAGATGCGTATCCATCTCAATTATCAGGAGGACAAAAGCAACGTGTAGCTATTGCTAGAGCACTTTGTATGAATCCAGCAATCATGTTATTTGACGAGCCTACTTCTGCATTGGATCCTGAGATGGTTGGGGAAGTATTAAGTGTAATGCAAACTTTAGCAAAAGAAGGAATGACCATGGTAGTAGTGACTCATGAAGTAGGATTTGCAAGAGAGGTAGCAAGCCGAGTGGTATTCATGGAGAATGGGTATATTGTGGAAGAGGGTACGCCAGAAGAAATACTTGATAATCCTAAGGAACCAAGAACAATTGATTTTTTAAGTAAGGTATTATAATAATGAAGTTGTACAGGATGCGTCATGGGGAAACGGACTAGAATCAACAACGTAGATTACAAGGGCGTTCAAATATATCATTAAATGAATATGGTAGAGATTAGCATATTTATCGAGGGAGGAATGAAAGATATTCCGATACAAGATTGGTAGGTGAATAGATGAATAGATTTGAGTATATAGTACATTCCATAGAGGGGGATTATGCACAATTAAAACGTATAGATGAAGAAAGTGATGCATTGAAACTGGTTGCACGGGCTTTACTACCACCTGAAATTATGGAAGGGAGTAAGTTGTTGTATGAATATATGGAGTATCAGATGATGGAATAAGATAGTAAGTGTAGAGGAGTGAGTCATGAAAATTGCAGATATTAAAGTATACCATGTACAACCTCGTTGGCTTATGATTAAGGTCGAGACGGAGGAAGGAATTGTTGGCTGGGGAGAAGGAACTTTAGAAGGGAAGAGCTTAGCAGTCGAACAAGTGATTGAGCAATTAAAAGGAGACTTAATTGGTCAAGATTGTCGTAATATTGAACATCTGTATCATATGATGTATCGTGGTGGTTTTTATAGATGTGGAGCCATAGCGACTAGTGCGATTAGTGGAATTGAGCAAGCCCTTTGGGATATTAAAGGGAAGTGGTTAAATGTACCAGTATGGCAATTACTAGGTGGAAAATGTCGTGATCGAATTCGTATGTACGCTCATGTATCTCCAGGGACGTTAATGCCAAGCAATGAAGAATTAATGGAAGCAACTAAGAAGAGAATAAGTCAGGGATTTACAGCACTAAAGACTGCGCCTTTTGCACCGCTTAGACATATTGAGACATTAGAAACGGTTGAGAAGATAGTGAATCAATTTGCAGTAATAAGAGAAACAGCAGGGAAGAATATAGATATAGCCATTGATTTTCACGGGAGAGTGAGCCCTGCCTTAGCACCGATTTTGTTCGAACGGTTGGCGGAGTATCATCCCATGTTTATTGAAGAGCCAATCTTGCCTGAGAATGTGGAAGCCATGAGTTGTCTGGCGAAAAAGACTACAATACCGATTGCTACTGGGGAACGTTTAATGACCACATTTCAATTTCGTGAAATCATAGAAAAACAAGCAGCAATGGTGATACAACCAGATATTTCTCATTGTGGAGGAATTTTGCAAGCATTTAAAATAGCTGCAATGGCAGAGAATTATTATTGCTCTATTGCACCGCATAATCCGTTAGGTCCGTTGGCTTTAGCATCTACATTACAGCTAGATACGTGTATTCATAATTTTACTGCTCAGGAACATCCAACTATGGAAGATGGGCGAGACCTAGGAGTTGGAATTTTAAAGAAACCATTTGTAATAAATGATGGATATATAGAGGTGCCAAAAGGGGCAGGTCTAGGAGTGGAGGTGGATGAGATTGCTTTAAGTGAGATTTTATATCATGGGAAATGGTCAAATCCTATCTTATATAATCAAGATGATCATTCTATTGCTGAGTGGTAGGTTGAGTAGAATAGAGAGATTATGGTAAAATAAAATTGGAGTAGAAAGTAATTATGGAAGAAAAAGATGAGTTTAGCTTCATACAAGAAAGAATTAAGCAAAAACCATACAGTCGTAGAAAATTATTTCGTAGAATGATAATTACTGTGGCAATGGCTATTATTTTTGGTTTAGTATCTTGTTTTACATTTTTGATTTTAGAACCTGTCTTTAATAATTGGATACATCCAGAAGAGAAAGCAGAGGTAATTACTTTCCCAAAAGATGAGAATGAGATTACCTTAGAGGATATTGTAACAAGTGAATATGAGTTAGAGACTCAGATTCAAGCAAACTTAAATGAATTAGAAGAAATGGCAGATGAAGCCCTTGCTCTATTAAATGAAGTGAATCAAATTAATAATTATCATTCTTTGTATCAAGAGCTTTACCAAGTGACACAAGAAGCGGGGCGAAGTATGGTAACTATTGAGAGTGTAACATCAGATGTAGATTGGTTCAACAATCAGTACGAACAAAAAGGGAGAATATCAGGATTTATAGTAGCGGATAATGGACAAGAATTAATTGTAATTGCACATTATAATACGATTCACAATCAAGATGATATTCGAGTTACTTTTTGCAATGGTATACAAGTAACTGCAACTGTGAAACAAATTGATATGAGGTTACAATTGATTGCATTGGCGGTTCCTTTAAGTAGTATCTCGAAAGAAACGAAAGAGGAAATTCAAATAGCTACATTAGGAGTGTCTGCGCCAAGTAGAATTCTTGCCTCACCAGTAATAGCGATTGGGAGTCCTGTAGGTATCCAGAATTCTGTTATGTATGGCATGGTGACATCGGCTGGTAATGGTGTTGCTATTGCAGATAGTACCTATCAATATTTTACTACAGATATGGAAGGGGTTTTAGAAGCTAGTGGAGTGATTATTGATTTACAAGGAAATATTATAGGGGTTATAGCGACCAATGAAAATACAAATGGAAAAGAAACAGGTATTGGTGCAATTGGTATTACAGAATTAAAAACTAGTATAGAGAAGATATCAAATGGACATGAGATACCCTACGTAGGAGTTCATTTAGTGGATGTGCCTAATAATGTTAGGACTGAACAAAATATTCCGTATGGTGCCTATGTATCTTATGTAGAGATGGATTCGCCTGCTATGCGACAAGGGGTACAAAGTGGAGATATTATTGTGGAAATAGATGGGACTGATATTCGAAGTAGTAGTAATTATGTCACGAATTTAATGAGGAAAACGGTAGGAAGTAGTATACAAATTAAGTTTATGAGACAATCTTCATTAGAGTATAAAGAAATGGTAGTTGAAATAGAATTATAGTGAATAAAATACAGTGATTGGAAGGAACGTGTGAGTATATGAAATACATTACAGATTTAAAAGAAGGGGATAAAGTTAACAATATTTATTTATGTAAACATAAACGTCCAGCCCTTACTAAAAATGGAAAACAATATGAAAATGTGATTTTGCAAGATAAAACAGGTACATTAGATGCTAAAATATGGGAACCAAATAGCATGGGGATTGATGACTTTGATAAATTAGATTATATTGAAGTGAGTGGAGATATTACAAGTTTTCAAGGAACTTTGCAATTAAGTATAAAGCGTGCAAGGATTTGTAAAGAAGGAGAATATGAACCAGGAGATTATCTGCCAGTTAGTGAAAAAGATATTGAGGGTATGTACAAAGAACTCCTTTCTTATATAGAAAGAATGGAAAATCAGTACCTTAAAAAATTATCACATAATTTATTTGTAGAAGATGTGGAATTTGTAAATAGATTTAAGAAATCATCTGCTGCGAAAGCTGTACATCATGGATTTGTAGGGGGATTGCTAGAACATACCCTAGGAATTGTAAAATTGTGTGATTTTTTCTGTATGCAATATCCTATGTTGCATAAAGATTTATTAATTACATCTGCTCTTTGTCATGATATTGGAAAAACGAAAGAGTTATCCTTATTTCCAGAAAATGATTATACAGACAATGGACAGTATTTGGGGCATATTGTAATGGGTGTGGAAATGGTAGGAGTAATCATTCGTACGATAGATAACTTTCCGGAATCGTTAGAACAACAATTAAAACATTGTATTATAGCGCATCATGGAGAGTTAGAATATGGTTCGCCTAAGAAGCCGGTGATTATAGAAGCGATAGCTCTTAATTTTGCAGATAATATTGATGCGAAGATGCAAACGTTTAAGGAAGCTGTGGGTAATTCTACGGAGATGGGCTGGTTAGGTTATAATAGATTATTTGAAAGTAATATACGACGTACGATTGTAGAGTCATAGGGCAACAAGTAGGAGTGGATATGGGTTACCAAAAGAATGATATTGTCACAATCACCATAGAAGATATTGGTACAAAGGGAGAGGGAATTGGCAAAATAGATGGCTACACCCTTTTTGTAAAAGATGCCATTCTAGGAGATGTGGTTACGGCAAGGATTATGAAAAGTAAGAAAAATTACGCATATGCACGTTTAGAGGAAGTGATTACCCCTTCCTCTTTTCGCGTTATACCAAAGTGCAAAGTTGCAAGGCAATGTGGTGGTTGTCAATTACAAGCTATGTCATATGAGAAACAATTAGAATATAAGCAATTAAAAGTAAAGAATCACCTTGTACGAATAGGTAAATTTATCGAAGATGATATTGTTTCAATTATGGAACCAATTATAGGAATGGATAATCCTTTTCACTATCGTAATAAGGCACAATTTCCAGTGGGATTGAACAAAGAGGGCAAGATTATCACGGGTTTCTATGCGGGACGTACACATAGCATCATAGAGAATACGTATTGTTGGTTAGGGGCAAAAGAG
>JAWXVF010000099.1:0-9995 GCA_044425555.1 Eubacteriales bacterium | reverse complement strand
ACATCCTGCGCAACACCCACTTCTTGTTGCGGTTACATATACAGTAACCGTATCTGTTCCATCAACTACCTCATACACCAACTCTTGCTCATCTAATATAGTACTATTTAAAATATCCACTGCAATCCCACTATAAGAAATAGTAATGACAGGATCATTAAAATTCACTACCACTAACCACAAAATACAAGAAAAACCTACAGCTAGCATTTTCAGACCAACATTATGCATTATTAACTTTTTCATGTTTGGTCCTTCCTTTCCATATTTTAATTTTTCTCTCGTCTTTTATCTTATCTTGTACAATTACCAGTTCTTTATGTAAATCCTCATCTGTAAGCTTTCTCTTAATCATTCCATTGTACGCCACACTAATAGCACCTGTTTCTTCTGAAACAATCACAGTCATAGAATCTGTCACTTCTGAAATTCCAATAGCAGCTCTATGTCTCGTTCCTAAAGACTTACTTAATCCTCTATTATCTGACAACGGAAGATAACAAGTTGCATACGTTATGCGATCTCCTCGAACAATTACAGCGCCATCATGTAATGGAGTATTATGTTCAAAAATATTAATTAATAATTGACTAGTAATCACTGCATCAATTTCTATTCCTGTCTGTTCATATTCTTCTAAAGAGTGTTTCTTCTCTATTACAATTAACGCTCCTGTTTTTACTTTGCCCATTTCCTTACAAGCACCTACAATACTATCTAAGGTTCTATCTGAAAATCGTTCTGTATATCCTTTATTAGAATCTAAATGTAACAAGGAGGACATAATATTCTGTTCTCCAATTTCTTCTAATGCCCTTCTTAATTCTGGTTGCATTACAATAATGATAGCAATAACAGCTGTACTTAACACATTACTTACAATCCATAAAATCGTTGTCATCTGAAATATGACTGCAATCATAATAAATGCAATAATCACAATAACACCCTTTAAGAGTGACCATGCCTTTGTTTTCTTTATCCAAATCATAATATGATATACGAGAAATGATAATATAAAAATCTCTACTAGATCTTCCCATCTAATATTCTTAGGTATATGCAAGATATCTGCATATTCTCGCAAATATTGTACAATTATATCCATGACCACTCCTCATTTACACATTATTATCTAATTATCTCTTGTCATTATTTCTTCGTCGTATTCATCTTCTTAACTGTTTTCTTAGAAGTACTAATAGCAATCTTAGGCACCGCTTTTACATAATAATAATACTCATCATCTTCAAATTGTGTTGTCTCTGTTCTGCTATAATCCATGTTAAATAAAAAGAATTCCATAATCTTCGTTACTACTAAGGATCCTAATGATCCTAACACAATTACAAACAAAGAGATATTTGTATCAAATTTTAAATCTCCAACTAATAACACTACGATATTTAACACATATCCCGAAAGCATGGCGACTGTCCAAGCATACTCGATCTGCAATCTGCGTATAGTATATACTACTAAAACAGTAAGTGTAAATGATACAAATAAGACCATCATTCCTCTATCATCTAGTAATGCATCTATTATAATCCTTACTTTCTGTATTAAAGCATCTGCTCCTAAAGTACTTAGCAATGCCATATTTTCCTGCATATGATAAATCATGTAATAAACAAAAATTCCACACCCTACAGAAATAATAGAAAACGGAGTTCCAATTAACCCCATTGCCACAGGAATCATATATGGCACTTTCCATAAAAATAAAATTGGCAATAGTACAACAACAAGGGATTCTTTCGTTATAAATTGCATAAACAATATATATATTAAAGCAAATCCACAACCACCTAATAATAATAACTCCATTCCCATTGCATAAAAATGAAGCAAGCAAAATCCTGTTGCCGCATATAATATAAAAGAATACGGTAAAAAAGAACACGCTAACGCTACCACTGATACAATGGTTAAATTACTAGCAAGGGCATAATATCCTAACTGATTATTAATCATCATAATAGTAATAAACGCAAGTATCACCTTTACTATTGGTGTAATAAACACTTCGTGCTTTGCATATAATACTACTATTTGTTCCTTTAACAGGAGTAATTTCGTCATAAAAAACCTCTCGATGAAACCTATTCTTTCGGGTCTAACCGTTCTACTTTATATAATTTAATTAATTCATTTAAGCTACTATAATAAGCACGTAAACTACCTCTTACCTTTTCAAACTTAATCATGTAATACAAGTATGAAAAGAATAGATACGTAACAACTAATACTAAGTACTTTTTGATTAAATCTTGGGCAAATAAGAGCATATCCATTTTATAAATATCTTGCATCAACATTTCGAAATCGTATAAGGCATAAATCCCCAAACAAATCCCAAAAGAAATAGTTGCTCCCACAAAACACTTAATCAATTGCCATAGTATATAATCACTTTTGAAATAATTTCCTATGGCAATATTTTTCTTTCCTTCTGTTGCTTCAAAAACCGCCATTTTGGTCATACTAATAATTTTCTTCTCGTTTAACACATATACTCCTTCCTCGATCTATCGATCTAGGAATCTCATTTTTGGCGATTCTTTTTCTTTCTTAGCAACAACAGGTGGTGGAGTGTCTTTCTTAATAGAACTTTCCAAAGAATTTGCCATCTCACTTTTACATTTTTCACAGTACCGTCCTGAATTAATCTTAGTTGCACAATTTTCACAAGTAAGTTTTACTGGAGAATCATCTGCGAATTCTAAGCGTTCTTCACGAATCCATTGATTGATTTGTTCCGTATCCACATCACATTCATCCGAAATATCAGAAATTGTCGCTGTCCTATTATCTCTTATAAATGATTTTACTTCTTGGAATTTTTCCTCCATCTTATCCCTACATTGTGGGCAGGTATGTGGACCTTGTACATAATTAAAAATTCTTCCACATTGTCTACAGTTTCTTACATTCATTTCATTTCCTCGCTTTCTAAAATCCATTTCCTATTGCTACCGTAATAAAGTAAATTGTTTTCACATTGGCCTTTTTTAATTCCCTTGCCACCTCATTAATTGTATTTCCTGTTGTATAAATATCATCTACTAAAATCACTGTATCTAATTTTACATCATTCTGAGCAATATGAAAAGCTTTTTTCAAATTATTTTGGCGATTTATTCCTGATAAAAGTTTTTGAGGTTTTGTGTTTCTTACTCGAATAACCAAATCTGTGATTACACCAATCCCTAATCGAGTACCTACTTCCTTAGCAATTAATTCTGCTTGGTTATATCCTCTCAATTGTAGTTTTTTCTCATGAAGAGGGATTGGAATTAAACAATCTACATTCATCCGATGTATTCTAGTTCCAAGAACGTGAGCAATCATGGCACCATAGTACATTGCATATTCACACCTGCCGTGATACTTAAAGCGAAATAAGGAATCTACAATACTATGATACTCAAAAAGAGCAATTCCATACTCGTATTCTTGTATTTGTTTTCTACAATCATAGCACGTTTCATACTCATAATCTGCAAACGCTTTACTACATTTAATACATCTCTTTCCTTCTATGATTTCTACTTGCTCCGTACAAGTTGTGCAAATCATTGTGTTCGCTTGGACAATCCCGTCACATATAGGACATCTTCTTGGATACAAATAATCCATCCCTACTTTGTAATACTTATGAATCATTAACTTTGTTTTCAATACTTCTCCTCATTAGCAACTTCTCTCTAGTTCCTTGATTCGAATATGTAAACTAGTATTTCTTTTGTTCTCGCTTTCATTTTGGATCATCTCTGCTATGGTTTCACTACTCCCTAAGATGGTAACACATTGTTTCGCTCTTGTAATCCCCGTATATAATAAATTACGATTCATTAACATACTAGGACCTCTAAGAAGCGGAATTAATACTGCTTTGTACTCACTTCCTTGTGATTTATGAATAGTAATAGCATAAGCTAATTCTAACTCATCCAATCCACTATAGGGATATATTGCTATTCTTTGGTCATCATATAATACCTTAATAGTTTGAGCAGTAGGATTCAATTCTAGTATAATGCCAATATCACCATTAAATACTCCAACACCTTTTTCTATAGTAACGTTGTACTTACCTACCATCTCCCACTCTAATTGATAATTATTCTTTACTTGCATAACCTTATCACCTTCTCGAAAGATACGGTCTCCATGGCGATATTCTCTTTTTCCTTCCTCCGTTGGATTTAAATACTTTTGTAAGATTAAATTCAACTCTTCTACTCCTAAATTTCCTTTTCTCATAGGAGTCATTACTTGAATATCGTAGGAAGTCCCATCAATATAAGGTGGAATTCTAGTTATAATTAATTCTAACATATGCTTGTAGATTACTTGAACATTATCTCTCTCTAAAAATACAAAATCCTTACTTTTTTTGTGCAAATCAACAGCCTCACCTTGGTTGATCCGATGGGCATTCATAACAATATCGCTTTCTGCTGATTGTCTAAATATCTTCTTCAGAGATATTACAGGAATGGCTTCACTTGCTATCAGATCTCTTAACACTTGACCTGGTCCAACAGATGGCAATTGATTAATATCACCTACCATAATTAATCTAGTACCTACCATAACTGCCTTGAGTAATGCTTGAAATAAGTAAATGTCAACCATTGACATTTCATCAATAATAATCACATCTACTTCTATAGGATTGTCTTCATTCTTTCCAAAAAAAGCTATTCCACTTTGTTCTTTTACACTAGGATTTAGTTCTAACAATCTATGAATGGTCTTTGCTTCATATCCTGTCATTTCTGTCATTCGTTTCGCTGCACGTCCTGTAGGTGCTGCTAATACAATCTCTAATTTTTCACCCAAGAAAAATTCAATCATATTATTAATAATTGTAGTCTTTCCTGTACCAGGTCCACCTGTTACAATCACAACTCCATGTCTGGCACTTTCTCTCACAGCTCTTCGTTGTTCTTCTTCCATAATAAGATTCGTTTTCTCTTCTAACTCACTAATCCGATTATTTATAGTATCTTCTCTTGTAAAGTCTTCTTCATTCATTAAGCTGCCTGCTAAATCTAATATTTTCTTAGCACAACTCATCTCCATATTGTAATAACGAGTTCCATAGATCCACACATCTTCTTCCATATTTTTTGCTATAATACTGCGTTCCAGTATCATATTCATAATGTGTGGCTCCATAGTATCTTGTTCTATCCCTAACAATCCTTCTGCCTTTTGTAAAAGTTCTACTTTAGACAAATACATATGGCCTTCCACATTGGCTTGTGTTAAGATATGTAACATACCACTTTTTATTCGCTCATCTGAGCCTATATGAATCCCTATGGTGCGAGCAATTTCATCAGCGATTTTAAATCCTACTCTTGGAATATCTGCCACAATACGATAAGGGTTTTCTCCAATTATCTCATATGCTTTTGCACCATATTTTTCATAGAGTCGTATCGCTAAATTATTGGTGATTCCATATTTTTGCAATGCTATTACCGTAGCTCTCATTCCTTGTTTCTCATTAAGTTGTTCCGCTATCTGTACTGCTTTGCGCTCACTAATCCCCTTCACTTCTGCCAATCGTTCTGGCTGATTTTCCATAATATGAAGGGTGTCTTCACCAAATTTTCGCACAATTCTCTTGGCTAATTCTTTTCCAATTCCACTAACAGCTCCTGATGCTAGATAACGTTCTAAGGAATCAATATCTTGTGGCATTTTCACTTCATACTCTATTACTTTTAGTTGTCTACCATACGTGGCATGATCTACGTATTCTCCTCTTACACATATCATCTCTCCTACTTGAAGAGAATCTACTACACCAACACATACCATCTCTTCCTCTTCTCCCACCACTTCGAAGATTGTATATTTATTTTCTGCATTCCGAAATATAATAGCCTCTACTTGTCCTTTTATTTCTTCCATTTTCTTTTTCTTGCCCCTTACCTATTACAGAAACACTTCTAATATGAAAATAGACTGCATTTGCAGTCTATGATCTCTTCGCCTTCACTTTATTCCATCGTTCTTTTCATTTGCTCATATAACATCTGTGCCATACCAAGACTATTGGTGTCTGTTGAAGTCTTCGCCAATTCTTGTATCATATTCTCTTGAAAATAATCCGTTAATTGAGACATGGTAGAGTCTTCCCCTTCTGCTTTTGGAATCGTATTCCACATCTCTTTAAATACTTGTTCTAAAAAATATGCTTCAAACCCTTTACAAGCCTCCATTAATTCTTCATCTGTAGAATTCACATAATCCACATCTGTATTCAAACTTGTCTCAGTAAATGCAATCTGATCAAAATAGGCTGCTGTCGTATTACTAAGCGAACTAATATCCATAAGTAGTTTCCTCCTCTAGTCCTTATCTATTATCTCTTCAATTGATTGGCTTGTTGCATCATTTCATCTGATGTAGTAATTGCCTTAGAATTCATCTCATAGGCACGTTGTGCAACAATCATGTTTACCATTTCATCTACTATTTGTACGTTAGATCCTTCTAAATAACCTTGTGCTATTTCACTTGGAGTTATAGCTTCATTGTCTGCTTCATTAATTGCCTCTCCACTTGCATCAGTTACCGCGTATGAACTGTTTCCAAGCTTTTCTAGACCTGCTGGATTAGTAAACTGAAATAATCCAATAGAAATATCCATAGATACTAGATTATTATTCTCATCTGGGTAGGTAAATTCTCCTGTACTAGTAATTACAATTTTATTCGCATCAAGATCAGAATCAAAAATAAGTGGTTCCCCTTCTGTATTTAAAATTGGTTCTCCATTAGGAGTAGCTAACATAAAACCACCTTCTGCCATTGAAATCTTAAAATCTCCTGCTCTTGTGTAATATGTCTCTCCATCTTGTCCTTGGTAGGCAAAGAAACCATCTCCACCAATTGCAAAAGCTGTCGAACTGGTTGAAGAATAAAAATTACCTTGTGTAAAATTAGAAGTAATCGAAGAATTACGAACCCCTAGTCCAACTTGTGCCGATACAGGTTTTGGATCTCCATTAGCAGTAGTTGATTGTGATTGGATTGTTTGATATAACAAAGACTTAAATTCTGCAACTTCTGATTTATAACCCGTCGTATTTACATTCGCTAAGTTGTTTGCAATTGTATCCACATTGTTTTGTTGAGCAATCATTCCTGTTGCTCCTGTCCATAGTGATCTAACCATTACCTACTTCCTCCTATAACTTTCCTAATTGATTTACCGCAATTTCTAATGTACTATCATATGTTTGTATAATCTTACTATTTGCTTCATATGCACGTGTTACATTAATCATTTCCACCATTTCTGATACTACTTGTACGTTAGACATCTCTAAGTATCCAGAGTAAATCGAAGCCGTACCATCCATTAGTTCTGCCCCTTCTACTGGTTGAAAGTAATTCTCCCCATAATGTTCTAAGTAATTATAATCTTCAAAATCTTGAATCAATAGTACATCTACCTCTGTATCACCTTGTACTATTTTTCCTGCTGCATCTATACTTGTAGCTTGTAAAGGATCTAATTGGATACGTCCATTTTCCCCTAATACATAATCTCCATCTTTTGTTACTAAGTATCCATCTCTATCCAAGGTAAATGAACCATCTCTCGTATATTTCGTAGACACTTCTTCTGCTTGATTCATAAATTCAATTGCAAAGAAACCATCTCCAGAAATTGCAATATCATAAGGGTTCCCCGTTTCACGAAATCCCCCTTGGGTGTACGCTGTATAATTCTCTCCAATCTTCACTCCTGGCGTGTTTGAACCAATATTTCTCGCAATATTAGGTGACACAGAATCATTCTTAATGCTATAAGCTAATACACTATCAAAAGATTGGCTAGTAGCTCCTTCTTTCTTATAACCTGTCGTTGCTGCATTCGCAAGATTATTCGTTAATGTATCCATTCTATGTTGTTCATTAATCATACCACTATGTGCTGTATACAACCCTTTTAACATACGTACCTCTTTCTATCACTCACTTTGTAATAATTTTGATAATTTCTTATGCTTCATCTCGATAACCTGCTAGAAACTCCACATATTTCCCTGTTCCTATTGCCACACAAGTCATAGCATCTTCCGCTGTGATTGTGTTAATTCCCGTGTAATCATTAATTAAATCTTCTAACCCTCTTAACAAACTACCACCACCTGTTAAAACAATTCCCCGATCTGCTATATCCGCCGCAAGTTCTGGTGGCGTTCTCTCTAACACACTATGAATAGCATCTACAATCTGTGCAGTAGTATCTCTTAAAGCTTCTTGTGTCTCATCAGAACTCACTTGAATAGTCTTAGGAAGACCCGACACAAGGTTACGCCCTCTTACATCCATATAATCTACTTCTGGACGTTTAAAGGCAGATCCAATCTTAATCTTAATGTCTTCTGCCGTTCTCTCACCAATTAAGATATTATGTTTCTTCCTCATATGACGAACAATGGCTTCATCAAAATCATCTCCTGCCACCTTAATAGAAGCACTCACTACGGTACCCCCTAGCGAAATCACTGCAATATCAGCAGTACCTCCTCCTATATCTACAATCATATTGCCACACGGCTTAGAAATATCAATTCCCGCTCCAATTGCCGCTGCAATCGGTTCTTCTATAATAGAAACTTCTCTTGCCCCCGCTTGATAAGTTGCATCCTCTACAGCTTTCTTCTCTACTTCTGTTACACCACTTGGTACACATACTGCAATTCTAGGTTTACGAAATCCTCTTTTTCCCATTGCCTTTTGAATGAAATACTTCATCATCTTCTCGGTAACGGTATAATCAGATATTACTCCCTGACGAAGTGGTCGAATAGCCATAATATTTCCTGGTGTTCTTCCTAGCATTAATCTAGCATCTTCCCCTATGGCTTTTATCTTATTGGTATCTCTATCAAATGCGACTACTGAAGGTTCCTTCAATACAACGCCTTTTCCTCTAATGTACACAAGTATACTAGCTGTGCCTAAATCAATTCCTATATCTGTATATTGCATGTAATTCCTCCGTTCTTGCAATGGCATACTCCATAAATACAATCTAACTCTTTAATTATAAACTATTCAGTCATATTTTAAAAGCTATTTTGTAAAATTCTTATGATTTTCATAATTAAATTTCTAAAATCTTCATCTATCGAATCTTTTCATGGGTATCTTCTGTCTCCATTTTTCCGAAAAAGAATTACTCTTATTACTATTTATCGACTATATAAAAGATTACTTTACATTTTTTCTAAAATTTTATTAATGTATTTCCCCGTGTGAGATTGTTTCACTTGAGCTATTTCCTCTGGTGTCCCTTGTGCCACAATGGTACCACCACCATCACCACCTTCTGGTCCTACATCAATAATATAGTCTGCTGTTTTAATCACATCAAGATTATGCTCAATTACTAAAATGGTATTGCCACCTTCTGCTAATCTTTGTAAAATAGTAGTCAATTTATGCACATCTGCAAAATGCAATCCTGTAGTAGGCTCATCTAAGATGTAAATGGTCTTCCCAGTGCTTCTCTTAGACAATTCAGATGCCAACTTAATTCTCTGTGCTTCTCCTCCCGACAAGGTCGTTGATGGTTGTCCTAGCCGAATATAGGAAAGACCCACATCGTATAAGGTTTGAATCTTTCTCTTAATAGAAGGAACGTGTTCAAAGAATGTTAAGGCTTCTTCTACTGTCATATTTAACACATCATTAATATTCTTCCCTTTATAGAATACATCTAGTGTTTCTCGATTATATCGCTTCCCACCACAGACTTCACACGGTACGTAAACATCCGGAAGAAAGTGCATTTCTATCTTAATAATGCCATCTCCACTACAAGCCTCACAACGCCCTCCTTTTACATTAAAACTAAATCGTCCTTTTTTATAACCTTTTACTTTCGCTTCATTGGTTGATGCAAACAGATCTCTTATTTGATCAAACACACCTGTATACGTTGCTGGATT
>JAWXVF010000003.1:0-52631 GCA_044425555.1 Eubacteriales bacterium | reverse complement strand
GTGGCATGGGACGAGCTATTTACTTTGCCAATGTATTAGGATTAGATATGGGAATGTTTTACAAACGTAGAGACTACACACAGGTGGTAAATGGTCGTAACCCAATTGTAGCTCATGAATTTCTCGGAACGAATGTAGAAGGCAAAGACCTTCTTGTCATAGATGATATGATCTCATCTGGAGAAAGTGCATTAGAAGTTGCCGAATTATTAAAATCTAAAAAAGCAAGACGTGTTTTCATCGCTACCACTTTTGGTCTATTTACAAGTGGATTCGAACAGTTTGATGAAGCTTATGAAAATGGAATCATAGATAAGGTACTAACTACTTATTTAATCTATCAATCACCTGAATTATTAAAGCGCCCATGGTACTTAAGTTGTGGTATGAGTAAATATATTGCTTACTTAATTGATACCTTAAACCATGATACATCTATTGGAGATTTGTTAAATCCAAGCGAGAGAATTCAAGCAATTGTGAATGAATATAATCTCAAACAACAGAATAAGTAAAAGATTAAGGAATGGTTGTATCCAACCATTCCTATTTTAATGAGTATCTATATTTATATGATACACGTAGCAAAAGGTATTCTTATTTAGTTCAGGTCGTAGAAAATACTCGCTGTGTATCTCTTTCTTACGCTGAAATCCATATTGTTCATAGAAGGAATAATTGCAACCAGCATCCGTTAATACAACAATCTTCTTCCTCTTATGTTCTCTACAATAGGTCATATAATCATCCATCATCTTCTTACCAAGTCCTTGTCCTCTACAGCTTTCATCAACAAAAAACAAACTAATCTCTTCGTCATATTCCTCATACTGTTCCATAACTTCTTCAGTATCTCTTTCCATATGGTAAATAGTAGATAATGCAATCTTTCTTTTTCCAAATCTTCCTAAGAGCCAATACCAAATAGTTTCTAAGTAAAATGGAATCTGATGAAAAGAAAAAGAAATCTTAGTAGGAATAGCAAGGAAAATTCCCACTAATTGATTCTTCTCATCTACGTAAAATTCTCCATAACTCCTATCCACATACGCTCTCTTGAATATTTGTTTATACATATAGATTGGATCTTTACAGCCCTTTAACTGTCCATGATAATTCCATGTATTCATCATCATGGTTCCTGCATCTTGTAAATATTTTTTCTCGTATTCTACCTTTTTAATCTCTTTCTTCACTTTCTTACCACCACTACTTAATTATTTAAAGTAACATACATATAATCTTCTAGATTACTTCTCATTGTTTATAAAATAACATACTTCCTTAAATACTATTTTATAACATAATCACTTGTTGTTGTCAAATATTTAACCATTAATATTAGTTTATCTTATAACTATTCACTATATTTAGTGTTAAATTCTATATTAACTACTAGATGTAATTCTATAAATTTCCTCATCTACATTAAAATTAAATAAATAGACACTTTCTTATAATAATTGTATAATAAATATCAAAACTAGGAACTTACTTAAAGGAGATTAATATGGGATTGATAAAAGCAATTACTGGATCAGTAGATAGTGTATTAGCTGATCAATGGAGAGAATATTTTTATGCTGATTCGTTGGCTAATAATGTACTTCTTACAAAAGGTAAGAAACGTGTCAGTAATAGTAGAACAAGTAATACTTCTGCTGAGGATAATATCATATCGAATGGTTCTATAATTTCTATCAATGCAGGTCAATGTATGATTATTGTAGAACAAGGAAAAGTAACAGAAATCTGTGCAGAAGCTGGTGAATTTACGTATGATTCTTCTACAGAACCAAGTATTTTCTATGGAAATCTTGGAGAAAATATAAAGAATACATTTTCTTCTATAGGAAAACGTTTTACTTTTGGAGGAGATACTGCTAAAGATCAGCGTGTGTATTACTTTAATATGAAAGAACTACTTGATAACAAATTTGGTACTATGAATCCAATTCCATTTCGTGTCATTGATGCACGTATTGGACTTGACATGGATATGTCTGTTCGTTGTAACGGTTCTTATTCTTTTAAAATAACAGACCCTCTTTTATTCTATACAAACGTATGTGGTAATGTAGTTGAAGAATATACAGTAAATGAAATTTCTGCACAACTTAAGACTGAATTTTTAACAGCTCTACAACCTGCCTTTGCCAGAATCTCTGCATCAGGTGTACGTTATAGTGAAATAGCAAATCACACATTAGAATTAACAGACGAATTAAATACTGCTTTATCTAAGAAGTGGAGTGAACTTCGAGGTATTTCTGTTATTTCTGTAGGTATTAATAGTATTACTCTTTCTAAAGAAGATCAAACTACAATTAAAGAATATCAATCTATGTCCATTCTTACGAATCCAGCTATGGTTGCTGCTTCTCTTACAAAAGCACAATCTGAAGCAATGGTTGCTGCTGCCTCTAATGAAGCTACAGGACCTATGATGGCATTTGCAGGAATGAATATGGCTACGCAAGTGGGTGGAATGAATACGAATCAATTATATGGTATGGTAAATGGACAGGGTGGAATTTCGCCAGTACAGGCTGGTACTCCTACACAGACTACTAGTAGACCTTCTCAAACCACTACTTCTAATACTTGGACTTGTGACTGTGGTACCAATACTAATTCTGGTAAATTCTGTTTAGAATGTGGAAAACCTGCTCCTACTAATCTTGGCTGGCCTTGTAATTGTGGTAATATTAATAAAGGAAAGTTTTGTGCAGAATGTGGTCAACCAAAACCTATGAACGCTCTATTATATAAATGTGATAAATGTGGTTGGGAACCAAACGAACCTTCTAGTCCACCAAAATTCTGTCCTGAATGTGGCGATGTATTCGATGAAAAGGATATCAAATAATTCGAGGTAAAAAACGTCTTATGAATTAGTTCTTGCTTCTACTAGTTATGATACAAGTATGCTTAGTAAAATTAAACCTTTTGATACTGCTAATAATAAACCATACAAACCAGAATATATTGCTGGGTATGCTGCACAACGTTATTCCATTGGATTAAAAGAGAGTTGGGAAACAGCAAAAAGATCTATAATAAGTCAAATCAAAGATTCCATTTCTTCTAATATTCGAAGAAAACATAATGCAAGTCAGGTAAGTAATTTATCTACAAATGTTATATATGACGATCTTACTTATAAATACTTATTACTACCAATTTGGTCTTCTTCTTTTAAATATAAAAATAAAATATATCATTTTATGGTAAATGAACAGACAGGACGAGTTGCTGGAAATACTCCTATTTCTCCATGGTGTGTAGCAATTGCCATTACTGGAGGTATTATAGTTGTCGGATTGATTTATTTTATACTATATACATAAATTAGATTTAAGAATTACTTCATTTTCTACGAAGTAATTCTTTTCAATGATATAGTATCTTTATTATGACTATATTTTACAAGGAGATATATTATTAGCTTATTTCTTTTGCACGGTCTAAATCTATTTGTACTTTCTTTAAGTCTTCACGAATCTTTATCTGTTGTGGACATAAGGGTTCACATTTACCACATTCCACACATTTCTTAGCTTTTGTTTCATCTGTTAGATTCACATTCCAATCTTCTCCCACTACTCTAAAATTATTATAGATATGGTATGTATTCCATACTCTAAAATTAGCAGGAATATCTACTCCTAATGGACATGGCATACAATATCTACATCCCGTACATCCATTTTGAATTCTTGCGTGAAGTGCTTGTACTATTTCTTTGATTGCGTCTTGCTCTGCATCTGACAATGGTATAAATGGTGTACAAGTCTTAAGATTATCTTCTACTTGTTCCATTGTTGACATTCCACTTAATATAACCTTTACATTTGGTAGACTTGCCACGTAACGAATTGCCCATGATACAATAGAACGATCTGGTGTAACGTCTGTAAACATTTGATTAATATCCTCTGCGAAGCTTACCAATGATCCACCTTTTACAGGTTCCATAATAATAACGGGAATGTTTAATTTTGCAGCCTCTTCATATCCCTTCATACCTGCTTGAATATCGGTATCCATGTAATTTAGTTGAATCTGACAAAAATCCCATGGATAATAATGCAAAATTTCATCAAATACTTCATATTGATCATGAAATGAAAATCCTATAAAGCGAATTTTACCTTCTTTTTTTAGTTCTTCTAAATACGAAATTATATGTAAATCTTTTACTTTTTGAAAACTATCTTTATTTAATGCGTGTAATAAATAAAAGTCTATGTAATCTTTCTCTAATCTTTCTAATTGATTCTCAAAGATTCTCTTAGCATCTTCTAATGTCTCAATCAACCATAATGGCATCTTACTAGCTAAATAGTAAGAATCTCTTGGATACTTATTCATAACCTTTCCTGTAAATGGTTCGCTATCTCCATCATGGTAAGGATATGCTGTATCAATATAATTAACACCTTGTGCAATGGCATAATCCATCATGCGTTCTGCTTCCACTTCATTAATCTTTCCATCATCTAATACAGGAAACCTCATACATCCAAATCCTAATAAGGAAGGTTTTACTCCTAATGCTTTTATTTCTCTTACTTCCATCTCTTCTCTCCTTCTTTTCATCACCTATAAGTCTTCTAATAAATCACTTGATTCTCTTGCTTGTACTGCTAATTGATCACATTTCTCATTTTGCGGATGTTCATTATGACCTTTTACCCATGTAAATGTAATCTCATGGTTTTCTTTTGCTTGTAGAAATCGTTGCCATAGATCTTGATTCTTTACTGGTTGTTTACTCGCATTTTTCCAACCATTTCTTAACCATCCTACTAACCAATTTTTATTAATTGCATCTGTCACATATTTAGAGTCTGAAACTACTTCTACTTTACTAGGTAGCTCTAAAGATTCTAATCCTACAATTACCGCTAATAATTCCATGCGATTATTTGTCGTATTCTTGTATCCTTGACTTAGTGCTAACTCCTCTCCATTTTCTTCTATGATTACTCCATATCCACCAGGTCCTGGATTTCCAGAGCAAGCTCCATCTGTAAATATCCTTATGCTCACTATCTAATTCCTCTATTCTTTCCTTCATTCTTTCATTATTTAAATTATATCACTACTTTCTATCAGAAACAATGAATTTACAAAATATATCTAAATTTATTATATTATATATCTTTTTTGTACATTATTTTTAATAAAATAGGTGTTGCAAGTGAAGATACCACAATTAATAGTATCACACTTGTAAAATATGTTGGTATCAATAATCCTATCCCTAACCCTTTTTGTGCAATAATCAATGCTACTTCTCCACGATTCATCATTCCTATTCCAATGATTATAGATTCTTTCCATGTATAAGAACAGAATCTAGCTACCAATCCACAACCAATCATTTTCGTGAACAATCCAACAAATACAAATGCAATTGAAAACCACATGATTTCTTTTGTTAATCCATTCATTGTCGTTTGTAATCCAATACTTGTAAAAAATATTGGTCCAAAAATCATATAAGAATTAACCTCCATTTTCTCGGCAATATAATCAGCATCTTGAATGCTACACAAGATAATTCCTGCCAAGTAGGCCCCTGTTAAATCTGCTATGCCAAAATAATATTCTGCAATATAAGATAGTCCCAAACAATAAGCTAATCCTGCAATAGGTATTCTTCTTGTATGTGGATAACAAACATCTATTTTATGAAAGATTTCATAAGAAATTCCACCTACTGCAATAGCAAATATGAAGAATAAACCAGTATTAATCATCACATCTTTTATCTGAATAGAAGAGTCCTTCATTCCTATTATAAAAGTAAGTATAATAATACCGATTACATCATCTATCATTGCTGCACTTAAAATGGTAGTTCCCAATTTTCCTTTTAACTTACCCATTTCTTTTAAAACTTGTACTGTAATACTAACAGAAGTTGCTGCCAATATAATTCCCATAAAAATTCCAGTATAGAAATCATCACTACTAATTAGAGAAGTTTGTTGAAATCCCATATATAATAAATATCCACCAAGCAATGGTACAAATACTCCCGCACAAGCTATTAATAAGGCTATAGGACCTATCTTAATTAATTCTTTTAAATTAGTCTCTAATCCAGCTTGAAACATTAAAAGTACTACGCCTACTTCTGCCATTTGCATTAAAAATTCTGTTTCACTGACAATTCCTAATATACTAGGTCCAATCATAATACCTGCTATGATTTCTCCTACCACTTGTGGTGCTCCTAATTTTCTAGCGAGAATACCAAAGGACTTAGCCGATACAATAATAATGGCTAAGTCCCGAAAGATTACATATAGTTCCACATAATTTCCTCTTTTCCTTTTAGTCATGCATATGTGTTACGTATGTCTTACATAACTATATGTTAGAAGAGTTCAATTTATGTGGAGAAACTATTAAGATTCTATTATTTGTTCAAATTCATCTGTCTCTTTCTTTTCCCTTACTAGAATATCATAAATACAAGGAATGATTAACAAGGTCAATATAGTTCCATACACTAATCCACCTATGGTTACAATTGCCATTGGTTTTGCCATATCTGATCCCATATCTTGACTAAATACCATGGTTGATAAGGCAAGAATTGTAGTTAATGCTGTCATAAATACAGGACGTATTCTTGTTCTCCCTGCTTCTATAAGTGCATCTTTTTTACTTCTTCCTTCTTCTCGTAATTGATTCATATAATCTACTAACACAATTCCGTTATTTACAATAATACCAGATAACATAACAAATCCTATCATAGCTATTACACTTACTTCACTACCACTTACAAATAATCCAAGAAATCCTCCTGTAAAAGCCAATGGAATAGTAAACATAATAATAAATGGTGATAATAATGATTGAAATTGTGCTACCATAATTAAATACATAAAGATAATTGCTAATGCTAACATAAGAAACATTTGTTCCATAGCTTCCATAATCATTTCATCTTCCCCACTAGATACTAATTGATATCCTGTTGGAACATCATATTTAGCTAATGCCTTCTCTACTTCTGGTGATACAAGTCCAATATTATAACCTTCTGCAATTCCTGCTGATATTTGTATATATCTAGTTTGATCACTTCTATTAATAGAGGTCAAACCTTCTGCTGTAATAAAAGTTGCTACATCTGTTAGAGGTATGGTCTGTTTCTTCCCATCTTTATCTTGTACATCTATAGTTAATCTTTTTACTTCTTCTCTTGTTAAAGTAATATCTGATTGGTTCATTACATAGATATCGTAATCTTTAATTGCTGTAGTAAGCACTGTTGCTGTAGATGGTGTAGCAAGTTTTGGTGCAATCTGTGTAAAGATTTGTGCTACTGTAGTATTATGTTCCATTGCCTTTACACGATCAATTTCAATTCTTAACTCTTCTGTAGTTTCTTCTAATCCATCATTTACATTAGCAGTACCCTCAACTTGTTCAAGAATTTTTCCAACATCACTAGCTATTTCTCTTAAAGTATCTAACTCTCTACCACGTACTTGAATAGTAATTCCACTACCTGTCATAGCAGACATATCCATTGATGAAGTTTGAATATCTAATTCTACATCTTCTAAATAGGCAAACTTTTCTTCAATTTCTTTGGCTAATTCTTCATTCGTACTCTTCTTATCGTCTGCTGTAGTAAGATATAATGTCATAGCATCTGTAGAGCTTCCACCACCCATACCCATTAAGGAAGCACTATCTCCACTCATAGTAGCACCTACATCTTTAATATCTGGTATTTCTAACAAACCTTCTACAATCTCATCTGTAACAACAGATGTTACCTCAAGCGGCGTCCCTTTTTCCATAGTAAGGTTAATGGTAAATTGATTACTGTCCATATCTGTCATGAAAGCTGTACCATTTGATAATGCCAATGAAATACTAATTCCCAAGAAAATGAGTGCAACCACTAGAAAAATATATTTAAAGCGTAAGGCAATCACTAATATTTTCTCATAAGTATCCATTACGAGTTCATTTAATTTACTACTTTTTTCTTCTTGTTTACTTTCTTTTACTTTATTTAACATCTTCGATGCCATTGCTGGTACTACTGTTAATGCAATAAGTAAACTTGCAAAGAGTGAGTAAGCAATCGTTAATCCCATATCTACAAACAATTGTCTTGTAATTCCTTCCACAAAGACAATTGGTAAAAATACACAAACTGTAGTAAGAGTAGAAGCCATAATAGCACCTGCAACTTCTTTTGATCCAGCAATAGCAGCCTCTATCTTAGAATATCCCTCATTTCGTAAACGATAGATATTCTCAATTACTACAATAGAGTTATCTACTAACATACCAATTCCTAATGCAAGACCTGATAAGGAGATTACATTTAAGGTAATTCCACTAAAATACATACAGACTACTGCTGTAATTAAACTAATTGGAATAGAACAAGCTATAATAAAGGTTGGTCTTAGATCTCTTAAAAATAGTATTAATACAAGTACTGCTAGAATCGCACCGTAGAATACATTATCTAAAATCGCTCCCATAACTAAATCAATATAGACACCTTGATCGTTTAATGTTACAATCGACAGCATACTATCATTATTCATTAATTCTTTGAATTTGTCATTAATCTTATCGGATACATCACCAGTGGAATATCCAGTTTGTTTCTGAATGGTTATCATAACTCCATTACTACCATTAATATTCGTATAGATTTCATCATCGTTATCAGTCATAAATACATCTGCTACATCTGATAATAAAATCTGTCCAATATAATCCATATTCATATTAATTAATGGCATATTTTGTAGAGATTCCACATCTTCTGGTTTATCACCAATTCTTACTAAGTAATCTATTCCTTCTTCTGTTACATAACCTGCTGGCATGGAAAAGTTCTGTGCAGTTAATAAACCTTTTACAGTATCTACTGTGAGAATTCCCACCATATCTGCACTTTCGTAAGCATTTTCTTTCGCTTCTTTTAATTGTTCTTCTCCATCTGCTAATTGTTCCTCTGCATCTCTTAGTTGTTCCTCTGCATCTTTTAATTGATCTCTAGCCGAATCAATCTGATCAATACCACTATTAATTTGCTCTTCTGCTGATTCTAACTGAGATTGGGCAGAATCTAGTTGTACTTCTCCTAATGCAATCTGAGCTTCTCCTACTGAGAAACCTGTTGAAGCTTCTAATTGTGCTTTTGTAATTTCTGCAATAGCTGTGTCTATTTCTGCTTCTTGGGTTTCTAGTGTAGAAGTTGTATTTACAAGAGTAATAATTGTATCTACTGAAAGTCCTGCACTAGTTAAACTATTTAATATAGTTTCATTTAATGTTTTTGTTGTACTTAGTTTAGTATTAATATCGTTAGGTGAAGCACTTTCTAAATCACTTAAACTATCTTTATATGCATACAAAACTGTAGAATTTGATTTTATACTACTTTCTTTTGCAGGCATATTATCCCAATTACTATCTGTCCAATTAATACTATTATCATTTTGTAAAGTATCTATCTGTGTATTTATAGTATTATATGTAATAATCTCTGCAACTGACAAGTTATTATCAGATAATTGTGCATCTATTGTCATCAACTGACTATTCAACACAGCCTTATTAGCTACTATCTCTGTCTTCGCATCAATCAATTGAGCATAAGCATTTCCTAATTCTTCTATGGTTTCTTCCTTAGTTGTGGATAATTCATTCTTTCCATCTTCTAACTCGACTTTTCCATCTGCTACTTCTATAAGTCCATCTAATACTTCTAGTCTTGCTTCATAGAGATCTGTAAGACTAGAATTTAGTTCTGCAAATCCATCATTAATTTCTGTCCAACCTGATGCTAATTCACTTTTTGCTTCCTCTATTTCTTCTTCTGCTTCTCTTAATTCATCATCAATAGAAGCAAATATCTTTTTATTTAATTCTGCTATCTTATCTTCTCGAATAATTACGTGAACTTTTTCTTCTAAGAGTCCTGATGCGGTAGCAGAGGCAACTCCTTCTAGACTTTCTAATTCAGGTAAGATTTCATTCGTAGCTAACTCACTTACTTCTGCTCGATTCATACCTTCCACACCAATAGCAGCTACCATAATTGGCATCATATCTGGATTAAGCTTCATGATAATAGGACTTGATATAGCATCGTCAGTCCAGTAAGATTTAATTTGATCAATATTTTCTCGAATTTCAAGAGATACAGAATCCATGTCAGCGGTTTGAGCAAATTCTAGAATTAACATAGAGTAATTCTCTGCTGATACAGAACTAACTCCTTCTATATTACTAACAGTTGTCATAGATGCTTCTAGTGGTTGGGTTACTACCATCTCTACTGTTTCTGGGCTTGCTCCAATATAAGTAGTCATTACAATAACATAAGGTAGATTAATACTGGGTAATAAATCTGTAGTCATTCTTGTAAATGACACCACTCCTAATACAAGAATCATAATTACTGAAACTAAAACAGTATATGGTTTTCTAACACTTCCTTTTGATAACATATTTTAAATCCTTTCCATTCATTTGATTTTTTCTAATGATATAAATAGACATACACTTTTCCATTCTATATAACTAACAAAAATTATAATCATTCAATGTTAATTAAAGGTTAACAAATCTATAATATAATCATAAATTGTGTTCCACTATTTTCTTGACTATTTACTTGTATACTTCCTCTATGAATCTCTATAATATTCTTTACAATAGATAATCCTAGCCCAGTACCTTTTGTTGAACGTGAAACATCAATCTTATAGAAACGATCAAATATTTTAGATAATTCTTCTTTTTGAATACCTATTCCATTATCTATTATTTCAATATGAATTCCTTCTTCTTTGTATAAGCGAACTTTTATTTCTCCATAATCCTTAGTAAATTTTATAGCATTTTCAATAAGATTTATCCATACTTGGTATAATAACTCTTTATCACCTGTGTATTTAATCTCATCTAATTCAATTACTAATTTCAATTTTTTTTCTTCCCAATTATTTTGTAATAAAAGAATGGCATCTCGTATTTGTTCATCTAAGGAAAAAGTGGATTTTTGAATAGTAATAGACTTATTTTCTAGTTCTGATAATTTTAACAAATTAGCTGACAATTTTGTTAAACGATTCGTCTGATTTATAATAATCTGTGCATACTCTAATCTCTTTTCTTTACTTAATTCTTCTTGCTTTAACATTTCTGCATAACCTGCAATAGATGAAATAGGAGTTTTATATTCATGAGAAAGATTAGAAACAAAATCTTTATGTAAATTTTCATTTTTTGCTAATTGTGTTACCATTAAGTTAAAATTATCAATTAATATTGATACCTCATCATCTTTTCCATACTTTTCTACTGCTATTTGAAAATCACCAGATGCTACTTTTTTTGCTGCACTTGATAATGCATTAATAGGTTTTACTACTATTTTTGTAGCAAGACTGATAAAAATAGTACCAATTACGATAGATAATAAACTTGTACGTATAGCTAAAATTTTAGAAATATTATTTTCTTTCACAATAATTTCTTCTATATTAACAAAGCCACCTTCATATAAGAATAAAATTACATAGGGGGCAATTACACTTGTTAAGAAGATAATTGTTATAAAGATTAACATATATTTATAAAATAAAGAAGAAAATATTTTTTTCATTTTAATAACCTTCATTTTGTTCAAGTAGGACTGTTTTGTATCCAAGCCCTTTTATAGTAATAATTTCAAAATCTTTTGAATGTTTAAATTTATCTCGTAATTTACTTATATGGACTTTTATAGTACTATCATCACTTTCACTATCGTAACCCCATATTTCATCCATAATCTGATTTTTAGTAAATATTTTATTTGGTTCAGATAAGAGTTTAAATAATAACAAAAATTCTTTTTTTGGTAAAGTAACAATATCTTCTTCCATAATGATAGTAAAAGATTCATAATCTAATACCATATGCTTTAATTGAATTTTCTTTTCATTGTTAATTTTCACTCGTTTTAATAAAGAATTTATCCGAAGAACCATTTCTCTTAAAATAATAGGTTTTACCATGTAATCATCAATACCATTTGAATACGCCATTTCTTTATCTTCAATAGATTCTTTTGCAGTAATCATTAAAATAGGTAGATTATATCCACAATTTCTTAATTCCTTTGTCAAAGAATATCCATTCATATGTGGCATCATAATATCAGTAATCATCAAATCAATATAATGATTTTCTAGTATATATAAGGCTTTCTCACCATCAGATGCTTCATATACTTGAAAATTATTATTTCTTAAATATTCACACATCATTTTTCGAATATCTTGCTCATCTTCTACTATTAAAATTTCAAACATAATCTAGTCTCCATTATTTTACTTCAAAAAAGTTCTTTACCAGTATATTAGTAAAGAACCTTGTATAGAGAACCCTTAAATACTACATAAAAACTTCTAAAGATTCTCCATATTTCTATTTATTTATATCTTCTATTTCTTCTTCAATCTCATCTAATTCATGGTCTCCATCTGACAATTTTTCACGAACTTTTGCGATTTGTGCTACTTTTACTCCCTCATCAAGGTTAATCATCTTTACACCAGATGTTATACGTCCTAAAGTCGAAATATCTTCCATACGTAATTGAATCATAATTCCTTCTGATGTAATCATTAAAATTTCATGATCATTATTTACTGCCTTTACTCCAATTACATCACCTGTTTTATCTGTAATTTTATAGCATTTTACACCTTTTCCACCACGTTTTTGTACATTGAATTCTTCTAGATATGTACGCTTTCCCATACCATTTTCTGATACAATAAGTAAAGAATCTCCTTGATGATCTAATTGCATTCCTACAATTACATCATCATCAGATAAGTTCATACCAATTACACCCATAGAAGTACGTCCAGTTGGTCTTACATCACTATCTTTAAAACGTATACACATTCCTTGACTGGTCACTAAGAGAATATGGCTATCTTTTTCAGTAGTTTTTACTTCAATTAATTCATCATCTTCTCTTAGATTAATAGCAGCAAGTCCATTTTTACGAACGCTACTATATTCCATCAGAGAAGTTTTCTTTACAATTCCTCTTCTAGTCACCATAAAGAGATTTCGTTCTTCTTCATAATCACTAATAGGAATAATTGCTGAGATTTTTTCTCCAGGATTTAATTGTAGAATATTTACAATAGCTGTTCCTCTTGCTGTTCTTCCTGCTTCTGGTATTTCGTATGCCTTTAATCGGTATACTCTTCCATAATTTGTAAAGAAATTAATATAATGATGAGTAGTAGTCATTAATAAATCTTCTATAAAATCTTCATCTATAGTATGCATTCCTTTAATACCTTTACCACCACGATTCTGACTCTTGAAATTATCTACTGTCATACGTTTAATATAACCCAGTTTTGTCATAGCTAGTATAGTATTTTCTTTTGGAATTAAATCTTCCATAGAAATATCATATTCATCAAATCCTATTTGACTTCTTCTCTCATCTCCGAATTTATCAGAAATCACTTGTATTTCTGTACGAATTACTCCTAATAATAATTTTTCATCACCTAGAATAGCTTCTAGTTCAGCAATTAAACGTAATAATTCCTTATGTTCATTTTCTAATTTTTCACGTTCTAATCCTGTTAAAGCACGAAGTCTCATATCCACAATTGCTTGTACTTGAACCTCTGAGAAACCAAATGCTTCTTTTAGTCTTTCTTTTGCTTCACTTGTATTTTGACTACTTCTAATAATATGAATCACTTCATCAATATGATCAAGAGCAATTAGAAGCCCTTGTACAATATGATCTCTTTCTTTTGCCTTATTTAGTTCATATTGTGTTCTTCTTGTTACTACATCTTTTTGATGATTTAAGTAATGATTTAACATTTCAAAGAGATTCATTACTTTTGGTTCTCCATTTACGAGAGCTAACATATTCACACCAAATGTATCTTGTAATTGTGTATGTTTATATAAGAGATTCATAATTACATTAGCATTTACATCTCTACGTAGTTCTACTACTACTCGCAATCCTTTACGATTCGATTCATCTCTTGCATCAGTAATCCCATCAATTTTTTTATCTCTTACTAATTCCGAAATTTTTTCTAATAATTTATTCTGATTTACCATATATGGAAGTTCTGTAATGATAATTTTACTTTTTCCATTAGGCATAATTTCAATATTAGTAATTCCACGAACTCTAACTTTCCCTTTACCAGTACGATACGCTTCATTAATTCCATGTGTACCAAGTATCATACCACCTGTAGGAAAATCTGGACCTTTTACAATAGATAATAATTCTTCCAAATCTGTTTCACGATTTTCTTCTACATGATTATCAATCATTCTAACCACTGCTGCAATTACTTCTCTTAAATTGTGAGGTGGAATATTAGTCGCCATACCTACTGCAATACCTGTAGTACCATTTACTAATAGATTTGGATATCTGCTAGGTAATACTACTGGTTCATGTTCTGTTTCATCAAAGTTAGGTATAAAATCTACTGTATTTTTATTAATATCAGCTAACATCTGCATAGAAATCTTAGATAATCTTGCCTCTGTATATCGCATAGCTGCTGCATCATCATCAATAGAACCAAAATTCCCATGTCCATCTACTAATGGATAACGTGTAGACCAATCTTGCGCCATATTTACTAATGCACCATAGATAGAGCTATCGCCATGAGGGTGATACTTACCCATTGTATCTCCAACAATACGAGCACATTTTCTATGTGGCTTGTCAGGACCATTATTTAATTCAATCATAGAGAATAATACTCTACGTTGTACAGGTTTTAATCCATCTCTTACGTCTGGTAACGCACGAGCAGCAATTACACTCATCGCATAATCAATATAAGAATCTTCCATCGTCTTTTTTAGATCAACATCATGAATCTTATCAAAGATATTATCATCCATTCTAATTTTTCCAACTTTCTTTAAATATCAAGGTTTTTCACAAATTTTGCATTACGCTCAATAAATTCACGTCTTGGCTCTACATTATCACCCATTAAGGTATTAAATGCTAAATCTACTTCTGCATTTAATTCTTGATCAAATATAATTCTTTTTAAAACACGAGTTTCTGGATCCATTGTAGTTTCCCATAATTGTTCTGCATCCATTTCTCCTAGTCCTTTATACCGTTGTATTCGATTATTTTGATCTCTCCCTACTTCTTGGATGATATTATTTAACTCATCATCATTATAGGCATACCATATCTTCTTATTCTTCTCCAATTTATATAGTGGAGGTTGTGCAAGATAAACATATCCACCTTTTATTAAGTTTGGCATAAAACGATATAAAAATGTTAATAACAAAGTACTAATATGAGCACCATCTACATCGGCATCTGTCATGATAATAATTTTATGATATCGCAGTTTTTCAATATTAAATTCTTCATGAATTCCTGTACCAAATGCTGTAATCAAATTCTTTATTTCTTTATTAGCATATATTTTATCAAGTCTTGCTTTTTCTACATTTAATATTTTTCCTCGTAAAGGTAAAATAGCTTGCGTATCTTTATCTCTTGCATTTTTCGCACTGCCTCCAGCAGAATCTCCTTCGACTATGTAGATTTCGCATTTAGCAGGATCTTTATTGGAACAATCTGTTAGCTTACCTGGTAATGAATTATTATCAAATACAGATTTTCTTCTTGTTAATTCTCTAGCTTTTTTTGCAGCATCCCTTGCCCTTTGTGCCATAAGAGATTTTTCACATATCATTTTAGCAATTGTTGGATTTTGTTCTAGAAAATACGTTAATTGTTCTGTTACAATAGAATCTACTGCTCCTCTTGCTTGAGCGGATCCTAATTTCTGCTTTGTTTGTCCTTCAAACTGTGGATCTTCAATCTTAATACTAACAATTCCAGTTAATCCCTCTCTTATATCTTCTCCTACTAGATTTGGTGCCGATTCTTTTAATATTTTCGATTTTCTTGCATAATCGTTTAATGTTTTTGTAAGAGCATTACGATAACCTGTTAAATGTGTACCACCTTCTGGTGTATTGATATTATTTACAAAACTAAAAATACTCTCTGTATAAGCATCATTATGTTGCATAGATACCTCTACATAAATATTATCTTTTGTTCCCTCAAAATATAATATTTCCTCATATATTGGTGTTTTACTTTTATTTAAATACTTTACAAACTCTTTAATTCCACCTTCATAGTGGAACTCAGTATTCTGTTCTTTTTCTTCTCTAGTATCTATTAACACAATTTTAAGGTTTTTTGTAAGAAAAGCCATTTCTCTTAATCGTTGCTTTAAGACATCATACTCGTATTCTGTTGTTTCTGTAAAAATAGTTTCATCAGGCAAAAAAGTTACTTTTGTTCCACTTTCTTCTAAATCACAAGTTCCTACTTCTTTCAATGAATATTGTACAATTCCTTTTTCATAGCGTTGTTTATGTACAATTCCATTTTGACGTATTTCTACTTCTAGCCAATTAGAAAGGGCATTTACAACAGAAGCTCCTACTCCATGAAGTCCACCAGATACTTTGTATCCTCCTCCTCCAAATTTACCACCTGCGTGAAGAATAGTAAATACTACTTCTACTGCTGGTATACCAGCTTTTTGATTAATACCTGTAGGAATACCTCTCCCATTATCAATAACCGTAATAGAATTATCAGGATTAATTATCACTTGAATCTCACTACAATATCCTGCAAGTGCTTCATCAATGGAGTTATCCACAATTTCATAAACTAAATGGTGTAAACCTCTACTTGATGTAGTTCCTATATACATTCCTGGTCTTTTTCTTACTGCTTCTAGACCTTCTAAAATCTGAATCTGATCCGCTCCATATACAGCGTCCATATTTGCCTCATTTCTGTATTGCTAATTGTTCAATACTTCTATTTCATTAATATTTTCATCAATAATAGTACCTGATTTTATTTCAAATACCTTATTAATTTGAAACCGGTTCTTTACAAATTCTTCTATTCCTGTTCCAGTGACAATTGTTTGTATATTTCCAATTGTATTTAAAAGATAATTCTGCCTTTTACTATCTAACTCAGACAATACATCGTCTAACAATAAGATTGGATTCTCTTTCGTAATCTTTTTCATTAATTCTAATTCTGCCAATTTTAAAGATAATACAGCTGTACGTTGTTGACCTTGTGACCCATACTTTCTAATATCTACTCCATTAATAATAAACACAAAATCATCTCTATGTGGTCCTACAGAAGTTTGTTTCGAACGTATATCTTTTCCTTGATTATTTTCTAATGACTTTTCATACTGATCAATCGTAATATTAGGTTCATATTGAATACTTAACTCTTCATGATCACCTGATAATTTTTTATGAATATCGTATAAGATTTCATTAATCTGTTCTATAAAATTTTCTCGCTTTTCAATTACCTTACTTCCATAAGAGTAAAGTTGTGCATCCCAAATATTGATAGTATCTATTAAACTTGCATTATATGTAATATCTTTTAACAATTTATTTCTTTGATTAATAATTTTATTATATTGATCCAAATTATAAAGATAGTATTTATCCAATTGACATAATTCCATATCCACAAATCTACGTCTTTTAGAAGGTCCTTCTTTAATAATACCTAAATCCTCTGGTGAAAAGAATACTACGTTTAATAATCCTAATAATTCTGTAGCTTTTTTAATTTTTTGTTGATTAATTGCAATTACTTTTGTGGAATGATTTCGTAGATGAATATCAATAATATGAGTTAACTCATATTTTTCTAATACAATCTTAATATGCCCTTGTTCTTCACCAAACCGTATAATTTCTTTATCTTTACTACCCTTATGAGATTTTGTAGTAGCTGTGAGATAAATGGATTCTAAAATATTTGTCTTCCCTTGTGCATTATTCCCATGTAAAATATTTGTACCTTCTTCTAAATCCATCCGCAGGGTCTCATAATTTCTGTAATTACATAATTCTAATGATTTTATAATCATTTAATTCTCCCCATATATTATTTCAATATTTTAATAGTTTCCCCTTCAAATTCTACTAAATCACCACTTACTAATTTTTTACCTCTTCGTGTCTCGATAATACCATTTACCTTTACTAATTCATCTTGTATTACAAATTTTGCATAAACTCCTGATTCTACTAATCCGGTAGCCTTTAATACTTGTCCTAACTTAATATAATCTTCTTTTAATGTAATCTCTAACAATGTAATCTCCCATCTAACTTATGAAACAACTGTAAAATTAACTGGAAATACCATATAAATATATGATTCATTTGGACTTTTAATAAAACATGGAACTTTAGGATTTACTAAATAAATATCTATTATTTCTTCGTCAATTACTTTTAATGCATCCATAATGAATTTTGCATTAAACCCTATCATAATATCTTGTCCTTCTTTATCTATGATAATTTCCTCATTCATACTACCAACTACAGAATTAATTTTTAATTCCATCACTCCATCAGAAATAGTGATTATAATTGGTTTTTTATCCCCTTCTTTAATTAAAAGCATAGAACGATCAATACATTCTAAAAATTCTTTTTTATTTACACTTACTTTAGTTTCATAATCATTTAGTAACATAGTATCGTATTTTAAGTAATTTCCTTCAATAATTCTTGATACCACTGTTGTTTGTTCATATTCAAATAAAATATGTTTATCCGAAAAATATATAATTACATTTAATGTTTCATCACCTGTTAAGATCTTACTAATTTCATTTAAAGTTTTTCCTGGTACAACTACTTTTTTAGAATTATACTCTTCTTTTAACTCAATCTTACGGATAGATATACGATGACCATCTGAAGATACTACCTTTAATTGATTCTCCATGATTTCAAATAATTCGCCTGTAAGAATCTTATTCAAATCACTATCTGCTAATGAAAAACTGGTTTGTCTAATAATTTCCCTAAGAGCATATTGTGATATTTGTATTGAATCATTTTTTTCAATATGAGGTAAATAAGAAAAATCATCACCAGATTTACCAATTATTCTAAATTTTGCTTTTTCACAAGTAATTGTTGTAATATATTCTTCATTTGTATTTACTGTCACTTTACTATCAGGTAACTTACTTACTAATTCTAATAACATTTTAGCATCTAATGCAATTTTACCCTTTTCTACAATTACACCACCTATAACAGTTTCAATTCCTAATTCTAAATTATTTGCTGTTAATGTAATATAATCATTTGTAACATCTATTAATATACATTCTGTAATAGACATATTCCCTTTATTAGCAACTGCTCTTGCAACTGTTTTTATACCATTTAACAAAATTGATTTTTCACATATTATTTTCATTGTGTATAAATTCCTTTCTCTATTTTACAAAAAAATTGATGCTTTTATTTATATATTATATAGATTACTTTCGTAGTCTTAGTAATAGGCATTGTGTAAATGTTAATAAGTCTTATATATCCCTTATTTACTAGTCTTTATAAATGAATAACTTGTTTAAATCTTTCTAATAAGTTAAGAATAAATAGTAAGTTATTCACATAAATAGTTAGCTATATTTTAATATGATTTTTTATAATTATTTTATCTACATTAATATGTTTATAACTTTATGTAGTAGGGCTAATTTTTTTACGTATAATGATTAACTTATTTTTTAGCTCATCATTTTTCTCAAGTTCTTCTTTTACCTTATTAATTCCATGTAGTATAGTTGTATGATCTTTTTTTCCTAGTAACTTAGCAACTTTCGTTAATGGTATATCTAACATTTCTCTACAAATATACATTACAATTTGTCTAGGAAATGCAAATTCAATATTTCTCTTTTTTGAAGTGATATCTTGTGGTGATATCCCAAAATGTTCTGCTACAACATCTATAATTAGTTCAGGTGTAACAATGGATTCATTTTGGCTAATCATATCTTTTAAAGCTGTTTCTGCTAGTGTTAATGTTAATTCAGTATTATTTAATCTAGAAGTAGCAATAATTTTATTTAATGCACCTTCTAATTCTCTGATATTTGATTTGATATTTGTTGCTATATATTTAATAATCTCTTCATCAATAATTTTGTTGAAATTTTCAGCATTTTTTCTAAGTATTGCAACACGAGTTTCATAATCTGGTGCTTGAATATCAGAGATTAATCCACTTTGAAATCTAGAACGAATACGTTCTTCTAATATCTCCATATCTTTAGGAGGTTTATCAGAAGATAATACAATTTGCTTACCAGATGCAAATAATGCATTGAATGTATTAAAAAATTCTTCTTGTGTTCTTTCTTTACCGATTATAAATTGAACATCATCTACCATTAGTACATCAACTGAACGATATTTTTCACGTAGTTTACTCATAGAAGAATTATTACCACTTCTAATAGATTCTATAACTTCATTGGTAAATTCTTCAGATGTAACATACAAAACATTCATATTCTGATCGTGCTCTAACATATAGTGACCGATAGAATGCATTAAATGTGTTTTACCAAGACCTGGACCACCATAGAGAAATAATGGATTATATACTTCTCCTGGCTGTGATTCTGCAACTGCTAGACAAGCTGAATGTGCTAGATTATTATTACTACCTACTACAAAGGTATCAAATTTATACTTTTGGTTTAGATTTGTTTTTCCATAATTAGTATGATTATTAGATTGCTGTGTTACATTATTCTGTATCGCATTATCTTCTTGTTTATTAATATCGGTTTCTAAAACAAAGTTTATTTCATATGGTATTTCAAACATTTCTGTTATGGTAACTTGGAAAAATAATTTATATTTATCAGTAATATACTTAAGGGCATGAGATTGATTGGAAGGAATTAGGATAGTAACAGTTTGTTCTATTATACTGTGTAATACTAATGGTTTAATCCATGTGTGAAAAGAAATATCGGATAGCTCATATTCTATTCTTATAATTTCTTTAATTTCATCCCATTTTAGGCTCATTGCATCCATAATTATATTCTATACTCCTTAGATTAGTAATTTCGTTATTAGATAATTCCTCTACTATATATTAAACTAATTACATCAAAATAGCAATTAGATTATGGTTGAAAGTAAAAAAATATCATATTCAATCTACATCTAGTTATATTATATAAAAAAATCAATATCTAGTATTAATATTATTAATATTATAAAAAAACCTTACTTTCCCTTGACTAGCAACCATTAATCTTATATAATCGTAATGATATTTTCATACAATATTGTTTAATGAAGTTTACCTTATGAGATAGAATATAGGTAGGTATATTTGAGAAGGAGGTGTAGTAACTATGAAAATGACATTTCAACCAAAAAAACGTTCAAGATCAAAAGTACATGGTTTTAGAAAAAGAATGAGTACTCCAGGTGGTAGAAAAGTAATTGCTGCTAGAAGAGCAAAAGGAAGAAAGAGATTGTCTGCTTAGGTCACTTTATGTGACCTTTTTCTCTATTATCTATATTTTAATAGAGATTATTGAACTTAGTAGTGATTGATAAGAATGGAGTAATTAAGGAATGAAATTTTCGCAATCGCTTAAGAAAAATAGTGATTTTCAAGTTGTTTATAAAAATGGTAAATCTTTTGCCAATAAGTATTTTGTAATGTATGTGTATGAAAATAATCAATCAATTAATCGACTTGGATTATCTGTTAGTAAAAAAGTTGGCAATAGTGTTGTAAGACATCGTATTACAAGATTAATAAGAGAAAGCTATCGATTACATGAAAATATATTTAATAGTGGTTTAGATATTGTAGTCATAGCAAGACAGAATGCATCTTCTATTACTTATCAAGAGGCGGAAAGTGCATTATTACATCTTTCAAAACTTCATAAAATTATAAAAATTTATTTTTATTAAGTTCATATGTATAAATTACTTCTTTATTAACATAGTAGATTATAAAAATTTATTTTTATTTTGTATGGAGTAAATCTGAAAATATTATGAAGAAAATTATAATTAATTTAATCTTATTGTATCAAAAATATGTATCTCCTTTAAAAAGTGTTCGTTGTCCTTATATTCCATCTTGTTCTAATTATGGTTTAGAAGCAATTCAAAAGCATGGTATAATGAAAGGTGGAATTCTTACTTGTTGGAGAATTTTAAGGTGTAATCCTTTTTCAAGAGGTGGATATGATCCGGTACCTTAAATAGATTAAATGATTATATAATAGGAGGTTTTATTTTGTTAGGTATTTTATTAACAAAGAATACTACATTTATTATTGGACCAGTTGCAGAATTACTTGGTTATTTAATGGATGGTATTTTTAATGTGCTAGATATGATTAACATTCCTAATGTTGGTCTGTCTATTATTTTATTCACAATTTTAATTAATCTTATTATGTTACCTTTGACGATTAAGCAACAGAAATTCTCAAAGTTTTCAGCTAAGATGAACCCTGAATTACAGGTCGTGCGCAAGAAATATGAAGGTAAAAAAGATAATGAATCAATGATGGCTATGAATCAAGAAACTCAAGCTGTTTATGCCAAGTATGGTGTTTCTCCAATGGGAAGTTGTCTTCCATTATTAATTCAAATGCCAATTCTTTTTGCTCTATATCGTGTAATCTATGCAATGCCTGCATATGTAACAAAAATGAAGATTGCTTTTGATCCATTAGTAGAGAAGATTTCTACGCAACAAGATATTATTGAATATATACGTAATTTTAGTACATCTGCCATGTATTCTAAGCAGTATGATAATGAATTGTTTTTAAGTGGTAATATGGAATATATTCAAAATACAATTATAGATTCTTTAAACATGGCATCTTCTTCAGATTTTGAATCATTAAAAGTAGAGTTTCCCACTTTAGCAAGTGATGTTGTATCAACCTTGGAAAAATTAAATATTTATAATAATTTTCTTGGTTTAAATATGTCAAATTCTCCATCATATACTATATTGAATAGTTTTAGTACTGGTGAGTGGCTTGCTATATTAGGTGCATTAATGATTCCATTATTTGCAGCATTAACTCAATGGATTAATACAAAATTAATGCCACAAGCTGCTATGAGTGATGATCCTAATAATTCTATGGTAGCTTCTATGAAGATGATGAATAACATAATGCCTATTATGTCAGCTGTCTTTTGTTTTTCTTTTCCAGCTGGTATGGGTCTTTATTGGATTGCAGGTTCTGTAGTAAGAAGTGTGCAACAAGTTGTAATTAATAAACATATTGATAAATTAGACATTGATGCCTTGATTGAAAAGAATGTTGAAAAAAATAATAAGAAACGTGAAAAATTAGGTTTACCACCTCAATCTACTACGAATGCTAATATTCCTAAATTAGGTGGAAAATCTGTACATGCTACTAAATCTTCTACTACTAAAGAGGAACGTGAAGCTGCAGTTAAAAAAGCTAGTGAATATTATGATAAGAATGGAAATAGTGGAAGTATTGCTTCAAAAGCAAATATGGTGAAACAATTTAATGAACGAAATAATAAATAGGAGGATTCAAAATGGATTATATTGAAATTTCTGCAAAGACTTTGAATAATGCGATAATTGATGCTTGTCAGCAATTAGGAATTACAAGTGAAAAACTAGAATATACAGTAATAAGTGAAGGCTCTTCTGGATTTTTGGGATTTAATGCTAAACCTTTTGTGATTCATGCAAAATCAAAATCTACAGTTTTAGATCAAGCAAAGATATTTTTATATGAAGTATTTGCAGCTATGAATATGATTGTGACCGTTGATATAAAAATGAATGAGGATAATAATACATTAAATATTGATTTATCAGGTGATGAAATGGGTATTTTAATTGGTAAAAGGGGACAAACTCTAGATGCTATACAATATTTAACTTCTTTAGTAATTAATAAAGGTGTAGAAGATTTTGTTCGTGTTAAGATAGATACTGAGAATTATCGAAAAAGAAGAAGAGATACATTAGAAAATCTTGCAAGGAATATTTCATATAAAGTAAAACGAACTAAAAAAAGTATTACATTAGAACCTATGAATCCTTATGAACGTCGTATTATCCATTCCTCTTTACAAGGGGATAAGTCAATTAGTACTTACAGTGAAGGTGATGAACCTTATAGAAAAGTTGTGATTGCACCAAAAAGATAAGAAAATCCCCCGTTTACTTTTAACGGGGGAATTTTAAAATAGTAAGAAAGGATTTGATATGTTTAAATGTGACACAATAGTTGCAATAGCAACAGCTTTATCTAATGCTGGTATTGGAATCATTAGAATTAGTGGTGAGGATGCTTTTGTTGTAGCAAATAAAATTTTTCGTTCTAAATCTAATAAACAAACTTTATTGGACTATAAGACACATACGATTCACTATGGATTTATTTATGATGATGAAGAATTAATAGATGAAGTTATGATTTCTATTATGAAGTCTCCTAATTCCTTTACTACAGAAAATACTGTGGAAATTAATTGTCATGGTGGTATTCTAATTATGAATAAAATATTAACTATTGTTTTAAAAAATGGGACTAGAATTGCAGAACCAGGAGAATTTACAAAACGTGCATTTTTAAATGGACGTATTGATTTATCAAAAGCGGAAGCAATAATGGACTTGATTCATGCTAAAAATGAATTATCATTGAAATCATCTATGAAACAATTATCAGGTGCTATTTTACAAAAGGTTAAAGAATTAAGAAGACAAATTATATATGAAATTGCTTTTATAGAATCTGCGTTAGATGACCCAGAACATATTTCTCTAGATGGTTACGAAGAAAGGTTAGGAATTGTTGTAAATGGAATTATTGTAGAATTACAATATTTATGTGATTCTACGGAAAATGGTAAATATATACAAGAGGGTATCAAGACGGTAATCCTAGGAAAACCAAATGTAGGAAAATCCTCTTTTTTAAATGCGATGATAGGTGTTGAAAAAGCTATCGTAACTAATATTCCTGGTACTACTAGAGATTTTATAGAAGAACACATTATGTTAGATGGTATTAGTCTTCAATTAATAGATACAGCTGGAATAAGAGATGCTAATGATGAAGTAGAAAAAATCGGAATTTTAAAATCTAAAGAACAAGGTCTAAATGCAGATTTAATTATTTATATAATAGATACTTCTGAATCACTTTCGGATAGCGATTATGAAATTATGAGATTTATTAAAGATAAAAAATATATTATCTTATTAAATAAATGTGATTTATCTTCTGTGATAACAAAGGAAATGATAAGCAATGAATTTTATAATACAATAGGTAATAATTTTATAAATATGGAACATATGTTCGAAATATCTATTAAAAATAATTTGGGGATTGAGCAAGTAAAACAATGTATTAAAGGATTATTTTTTAATAACGATATTTTGACTAATGACGAAATTGTAATTACGAATATAAGGCATAAGGAATTAATTATGGATGCTTTAAACAGTATGAATCAAGTAAATAATAGTTTAAATATGCAGATGCCAGAAGATTTTTTATCTATAGATTTAATGAGTGCTTATTCTTCTTTAGGTTTTTTAATAGGGGAAGAAGTATCAGAAGATCTTATTAATGAAATATTTAGTAAATTTTGTACTGGTAAATAATATATAGAATAAAGGTATGGTTTATTATGAATAGAATTAATAAAATTAGGGAAAAAGTAGATGTGTGTATTATAGGTGCTGGTCATGCTGGATGTGAAGCTGCATTAGCGTGTGCAAGACTCGGATTAGAAACTATGCTATTTACAGTAAGTGTAAATAGTATTGCACTTATGCCTTGTAATCCAAATATTGGTGGAACTTCTAAGGGACATTTAGTACGAGAAGTAGACGCACTAGGTGGAGAAATGGGTAGGAATATTGATAGAACTTTTATTCAATCTAAAATGTTGAATACTTCAAAAGGTCCAGCTGTACATTCTTTACGTGCACAAGCAGACAAAATTGCCTATTCAACAGAAATGCGAAGGACTATTGAAAATCATAAAGGTATTACAATAAAGCAAGCAGAAGTAGTTAAATTGTTAACTTTACAAGACATGAGATATTTAGATGAATATAATCAATTATTAGACTATAAGAATGTTGACACTATACATGAAATTGGAGGTGTGCAAATTTATACTGGAGCAATATATGAATGTAAATCTGTAATATTAGCTTCAGGTACTTATTTAAAAGCAAGATGTTTGTGTGGTGAAGCTATTACAGAAACAGGACCAGATGGTTTACAATCTTCTAGTCATCTTTCTGATTCTTTAGTAAATTTAGGTATAGAACTAAGAAGATTTAAAACTGGAACTCCAGCAAGAATGGATAAACGATCTTTAGATTTTACAAAGATGGAAGAACAAAAAGGTGATGATATTATAGTTCCATTTTCTTTTTCAACAAACCCTAATGACATTCAGAAAGAACAAATTTCTTGTTGGCTTACTTATACTAATGAAAAAACTCATTCTATTATTAATAATAATTTGGATCGTTCACCAATGTACTCTGGCGTTATTGAAGGTAAAGGACCTAGATATTGTCCTTCTATAGAGGATAAGGTAGTTAAATTTTCAGATAAGAATAGACATCAAGTCTTTATTGAACCCGAAGGATTATCTAGTAATGAGATGTATATTGGAGGAATGTCATCTTCCTTACCTGAAGATGTTCAATTAGAAATGTATCGTACAGTTACTGGAATGGAAAACTGTAAAATAATCAGAAATGCATATGCTATAGAATATGATTGTATAAATGCTACACAATTATACCCTACATTGGAATTTAAGCATATAAAAGGTTTATTTAGTGCAGGTCAATTTAATGGAAGTAGTGGTTATGAAGAAGCAGCAGCACAAGGTTTAATTGCAGGAATTAATGCATCTGCTTTTATATTAAATAAAGAACCATTAATTCTTGATCGTTCAGAGGCATATATTGGAGTATTAATTGATGATCTTGTTACAAAAGAAAACTTTGAACCATATCGTATGATGACTTCTAGAGCAGAATATCGTTTACTATTAAGACAAGATAATGCAGATTTAAGATTGGTTGAAAAAGGTTTTCAATGTGGATTATTATCAAAAGAACGTTATCAAGAGGTATTATTTAAACGTGAATTAATTGATAAAGAAGTAATACGATTACGCAATACAAAATTAGGTGCTTCGAAGAATATACAAGAATTTTTAATAAAACATAAAAGTTCGATTTTAAAGACAGCTTCATCATTAGCGGAATTAATATGTAGATCAGAATTATCATATGATATATTAGAAGAAATTGATTATAATAGGATTGAATTACCTACAGATGTACTAGAACAAGTAAATATTAATATTAAATATGATGGGTATATTACAAGACAATTAAGACAAGTAGAACAGTTTAAAAAAATGGAAAATAAAAGAATCCCTAAAACAATTAATTACGATAATATATCAAGTTTACGTTTAGAAGCAAGACAAAAATTAAAAGAGTTTGAACCATTAAACGTTGGACAAGCATCACGTATATCAGGCGTCACACCTGCTGATATTTCAGTCTTAATGATTTATTTGAAATGTTAATTTAATATGTATACTAATTAAAAACCATGATATATATTTACATAGAGGAGTTATTTTGAAAGAATATAATAAAAAATATTTAAAGGATAGTATGAAAGAATTAGATATAGAATTAAATGATACACAAGTTCAACAATTTCTTACGTATTATGAATTACTAATTGAGTGGAATTCAAATATGAACCTTACTACCATTACTATTTATGAAGATGTGGTAATAAAACATTTTATAGATAGTATATCTTTGGTTAAAGTAATCAATTTAAATAATGATTTAAATATTATAGACATAGGAACTGGTGCAGGATTCCCAGGCATACCTATTAGTATAGTATTTCCTCATCTAAATATAACATTACTTGATTCCTTAATGAAACGTATTAATTTTTTAGACTTTGTAATAGATAATATTAAATTGAAAAATATAAATACAATTCATGGAAGAGCAGAAGATTACGCTAAAGATAATAAACATAGAGAAAAATATGATTTAGCTATATCTAGAGCAGTTGCTAATCTATCTGTTTTATCTGAATACTGCTTACCATTTGTAAAAATAGATGGATTATTTATTTCGTATAAATCTGAAAAAATTCAAGTAGAAGCAGAAGAAGCAAAAAAATCCTTCGATATATTGGGTGGTAAATTCTTTCGACAAGCGAATTATACACTACCTAATTCTGACGTATTTAGATGTTTGTATTCTATTAAAAAAATATCTATAACAGATAAAAAATACCCGAGAAAGGCAGGTATTCCATTAAAAAATCCTATATAAATGTTTCACGTGAAACATTTATATAGAAGTGAATATATTTTTTTTAAAACAATGTTTCACGTGAAACATTAAAATATATATAAAAAATAATAGTAATTTATATAAAAAAATGTTATAATAGAATAGTTAGTATTGTAAAAAAAGTATGCTAATTTAAAACTTACAGATAAGAAGGGATTATTTGAATGGGTAAAATAATTGCAATAGCAAATCAAAAAGGTGGTGTAGGAAAAACGACTACCTCTATCAATTTAGCATCTTCTCTTGCTGAAAAAGGAAAAAAAATATTATTAATAGATGCTGATCCACAAGGAAATACAACAAGTGGTTATGGTATTGATAAAAATAAATTAGAACATACAATCTATGAATTAATATTAAGTGAATGTTCTATAAAGGAATGTATTATAGAACATGTAATAAAAAATGTATCAATTATTCCAGCTAATATTAATCTGGCAGCAGCAGAAATTGAATTGATTGGTGTTGATAAAAAAGAATATATATTGAAGAATGAAGTGGATTATATTATTGATGCTTACGATTTTGTAATTATAGATTGTCCTCCTTCTATTAATACTTTAACAATTAATGCAATGACCACAGCTGATTCAGTAATTGTACCAATTCAATGTGAATACTATGCTTTAGAAGGATTAAGTCAAATTATACATACAATAAATTTGACGAAAGAAAGATTAAATCCGAAATTAGATATGGAAGGTGTAGTATTCACTATGTTTGATTCAAGAACAAATCTATCAAATCAAGTTGTGGATAATGTGAAAAATCATTTCAAACAAAATGTATATGATACAATTATACCTCGGAATATTAGATTAGCAGAGGCTCCTAGTTATGGTATTCCAATTAATATGTATGAACCAAAGTCTATAGGTTCTGAAATGTATATGAAACTAGCAGAGGAAGTAATAAAAAATAATTCCTAATAATATAGAAAGGAGCTTGTATATTATATGGCAGTAAAAGGGCGTGGATTAGGAAAAGGGTTGGATAGTTTAATTCCGAGTGCAACAAGTAGTATGAGTAGTAATAACTCTGTGGAACAAGTAGATAGTGTTATGAAAATTACATTAATAGAACCGAATCGTAATCAGCCTCGTAAAAATTTTGATGAAGATTCTTTGTTGGAATTATCAGATTCAATAAAACAATTTGGTATTCTACAACCTATCATTATACATAAAAAAGATGATTATTATGAAATTATTGCCGGTGAACGTAGGTGGCGTGCAGCTAAGTTAGCAAATTTAAAAGAAGTACCCGTCATTATCAAGAAATATACAGAACAAGAAATTGTAGAAATTGCTTTAATTGAAAATATCCAAAGAGAAAATTTAAATCCAATTGAAGAAGCGTTTGCTTATAAAAAATTAATAACGGAATATAATTTAAAACAAGACGAAGTAGCAGAACGTGTATCTAAGAGTAGAACAGCAGTTACTAATTCTATGAGGTTATTGAAATTAAGTGATAAAGTACAAGATATGATTATAAGTGATATGATTAGTACCGGTCATGCCAGAGCAATTTTATCTGTAGAAGATCCAGAAGAACAATATATGATTGCACAGAAAATATTTGATGAAAAACTAAGTGTAAGAGATGTTGAAAAATTAATTAAAGATAGAAATAAAATAGATAAACCGGTTAAAAATAAGAATGAAGAAGTAATTCAATATATTTATCAGAATTTTGCAGAAAAATTAAAAGATAAGTTATCAACGAAAGTTCAAATTATTGGAAAAGATAATGGAACTGGTAAAATAGAAATTGAATTTTTTTCTAATGATGAACTTGAAAGAATATATGAAGTATTAAAATAAAAAGTGAATAACGGAGATAAAATGAATAGTCAAATACTTAACCGACTAGGTATCGGTGGATTAGATATAGGTTATATATTAATAGGATTAGTTATTATTGTATTAATTTTATTAATTATATTAATTATTATACTTTCCAAACTTTCTAAATTAACTAAAAAATATGAAGAATTTATGCAAGGAAAAGATGCTAAGAGTTTAGAAAGTCAAATTAAAGAAATTATTCAAGATAATAAAAGAAATGAAGAATTATCAGAAGTGAATCGAAAAGGAATTAGAAAGTTAACTAGTGAGCAAGAAATATGTTTTCAAAAACTTGCTATTAATAAATATGATGCTTTTCAGGAAATGGGTGGTAGATTAAGCTTTGCGATTGCCTTGTTAAATAAAAATAATAATGGATTTCTTATTAATTCTGTTCATAGTACAGAAGGTTGCTACTCTTATACAAAAGAAATTAAAGATGGAAAATGTGAAATTCCGTTAGGTACTGAAGAAGAAGTTGCATTAAATGAAGCAATTTGTAAATAAAGTTAAAAAGTATTGGAGAAAAAAATGATAGATATTAAATTTTTAAGAGAAAACCCTGAAGTTGTTAAGAAAAATATAGAGAGTAAGTTTCAAGACCATAAATTACCTATAGTTGATGAAGTGATTGAATTAGATAAAAAGAAGAGGGAATTATTAAAAGAAGAGGAAACTTTACGAGCTGATCGAAATAAGCTATCAAAAGAAATTGGTGGATTAATGGCTCAAGGTAAGAAAGAAGAAGCAGAAGTAATAAAAGAAAAGGTAACGAAAGAAGCAGAACGTTTAGAAGCTTTATCAATTAAAGTAAAAGGATTAGATGATAAAATTAATAATATTATGATGGTAATTCCAAACATTATTGACCCATCTGTTCCTATTGGTAAAAATGATGAAGATAATGTAGAAGTTCAAGTATATGGTGATCCTTTTGTACCAAACTTCGAAATTCCATATCATGCAGAGATTATGGATTCTTTTAATGGTTTAGATTTAGATAGTGCTAGAAAAGTAGCAGGAAATGGTTTCTATTATTTAATGGGAGATATTGCACGTTTACATTCAGCAGTAATTTCATATGCAAGAGATTTTATGATTGATAGAGGATTTACTTATTGTATACCACCTTATATGATTCGTAGTAACGTAGTTACTGGTGTTATGAGTTTTGCAGAAATGGAAGCTATGATGTATAAAATTGAAGGTGAAGACCTTTATCTTATTGGAACTAGTGAACACTCTATGATTGGTAAATTCATTGATACGATTGTACCTGGTGATATTTTACCACAGACATTAACAAGTTATTCTCCTTGCTTTCGAAAAGAAAAAGGAGCTCATGGATTGGAAGAACGTGGAGTATATCGTATTCACCAATTTGAAAAGCAAGAAATGATAGTAGTTTGTGAACCAGAAGATAGTCCAATGTGGTTTGATAAATTATGGCAAAATACAGTTGATTTATTTAGAACTTTAGATATTCCAGTTCGTACTTTAGAATGCTGTTCAGGTGATCTTGCAGATTTAAAGGTAAAATCATATGATGTTGAGGCATGGTCACCTAGACAAGAAAAATACTTTGAAGTAGGAAGTTGTTCTAATTTAGGAGATGCTCAAGCTAGAAGATTAAAAATTCGAATTAGTAACGATAAGAAAGAAAAATATTTAGCACATACATTAAATAACACAGTGGTAGCACCACCAAGAATGTTAATAGCATTTTTAGAGAATAATTTACAAGAAGATGGTAGTGTAAAAATACCAGAAGCTCTTAGACCATATATGGGTGGGAAAGATAAGATTATTGTTATAGATAAATAGTAGTTATAGAAATTGAGGTGAAATATTGCATAAATATTTAAGGGCAATTGGTTTTAGTCAATTAGAAACAAAAAAGGAATTACAAGAATTAATTAAGAAATCAATTATTGTTGCCTCAGGACGAGAATATGCTAAAAAAAATCAACATAGTACAGATATTGAATATAAAAGAGAAGTAGCTCCTAGTATTGGGATTATTATACGAGGGGAATTTGATTCAGAAAATATGTTTGTATATAGTCATTATTTACCATACTTAAGAGGCAATTACATTAGTTCAAAAGAGGATATTACAATAGAACGTCATATGGAGAAGGAAACTTTTGCAGGTGTTTGCGATGATATTAAAGTAGGTGTAACTATGATATTTTATCTACAGAATACGATTCCCTATTTGCGAAGAAAATATGGTAATAGATTACCTGCTAAAGATACTAGATTAGTATTATCAGCATTGTCTGTAGAAGGTATTATTATGATGCCACTTGAGAAAAACAAAATTGGAAAACATATTGTTAATAAGGCTTTAGAAAATCGAATAAAATTAATACAAGAAGCTAGGGAAGGTAATGAAGAAGCTATAGAAATTTTGACTTTAGAAGATATTGAAACATATTCAACTATTTCTAGAAAGATGAGAAAAGATGATGTATTTACTTTAGTGGATACATATTTCATGCCATATGGTGTAGAATGTGATCAATATTCTATATTAGGAGAAATCATGGATTTTAGAAAGGAAATTAATATACTTTCTAAAGAAGAGGTATATATTATTACTCTTAATTGTAACGATATTTTATTAGATATGTGTATTAATGTAATTGATTTAGTAGGAGAACCTGAAAAAGGAAGAAGATTTAGAGGAATAATTTGGTTGCAAGGTGAAATAGAATATTCTGATACTAAATTAGAACAGTAGTAATTTTAAAATTACTACTATAAATGAGTCTTCGTAGTAAAATGGATATTACGAGCCCCTCCTAAGGGCTAAGTGCAGGTTCGATTCCTGTCGGGGACATTTTATAAAATATGTAAAAAAGAAGTGAATTTTCATTATTGAAATACTCACTTCTTTTAAATTATAGTCTTATCGTTAATATACTAAAAATCCACCTGTTTCTCTATCACCAATCCACTTACATGGTACATGACCTGATAAATAGATTTTAATTACTTTTAGAAAAAACTCTGAATTTTCTAATCCGTGGTCATCATCAAATTTAAAAATATGTATGATGTTTGTCATAATATTTTCACGGAATCTAGAAGGAATTTGTTCCTCTGCTGTTTTATTAATCAACTGTTTTTCTAAAGTTGGAAAATATTCTTGTTGCAAGGATTCAAATAAACCTGCCCAAGATACGCTTTCATTCTTTTTACCATCTTTATCTAATTCAAAGGTATAATTAATACATATGTTTTGCCAACCGATTGAAGTAATTGAACGAATAGCATAATCAAGATCATTAGTAAGTTCTACATGAAAATCATAATCAGTATTCTTATTTGTACCACAATTTTCAAACCAATCTAAAGTTAATAATTTGTGATAAGTATCAATATAATTTGAATTTAATTTTAATTTTACTAACATAACTCTCTCCCTTGGAATTACTTTAATTGATAAGTATGATTTAGTTTACCTTAATATTGCAAATTAATCAACTAATAAATGTATTTTTAAGTAATTAGTTATGTAAAATATATTTTAAGAATTTTATTTCTTTATTTCTATTTCGTGCATTAATTCATTTGAAATCACATCTAGAAAGTATTCTAGTTGAACTAATTCCTCGGATGTAAAGCGATTATGCATTCGTTTTACTACTTCTTTTGTGTAATTGTATGTGATACCATAATATTCTAGAAATTTATCTGTGACTTCTAAATAATATTCTCTTTTATCTTTTTGGGATTGAATTTTGTGTAGGTATCCTTTTTTAATTAGATTTTGAACTTTATATGCAGCATTAGGAGAAGATAGTCCAATAAAATTAGCAAATTCTTGTATGGAAGGCCTTTTTAAAGCATAGATAACCTCCATACAAAACATTTCTACTGTGGTAAGACTTGCCTCTCTTGTCTCGAATCTTATAAATATTTTTTGATAGAATGCTAATTTAAATTTTGTATACAAATGAATAAATTGTTCGTCTAACATAAAATCTCCATTCCTGTAGAATTTAATTTTAGTTTAAAAGTTAATGTTTAGAGAATTTATTCTTGAACTATCGCAAAGGTAAGCTCTGTTCTAGCAACAATTTCTCCATTTACACTGGCTGTAGCTTTACCAACTCCTACAATACCTCGTTGTTTTAATAAAATACATTCTAAAGTAAGTGTATCTCCTGGAACTACTTGTTTTTTAAATTTACATTGGTTTATTCCTCTAAATAGAGCTATTTTTCCTTGATTCTCAGGAACAGAAAGAATAGCAACAGCACCTACTTGTGCTAAAGCTTCAATAATTAGAACACCTGGCATTACATGATGTTCAGGAAAATGCCCTAAAAAGTACATCTCGTTTGCAGTAATACCTTTGAGTCCAATAGCAAATTTTCCTGGTTCGTAATCTGTAATACGATCTACTAGTAAAAATGGATAACGGTGTGGTATAATTTTTTGTATTTCATTAGAATTTAATGTTGCCATATGATAATCTCCAGTCTTGTTAATTAAAATTTTTGAAATAGCAAAGTTGCATTATGTCCTCCGAATCCAAGAGAATTGGACATGGCATATTGTATTTCTTTTTCAATACCTGCATTAGGAACGATAGATAAATCGCATTCTTCATCAGGTACTTGATAGTTAATCGTAGGTGGTATGAAGCCATCTTTTAGAGCCATTGTAGTAGCAATTGCTTCAATAGCACCACTTGCACCAAGTAAATGACCTGTCATGGATTTGGTAGAACTCATGTACAAATGATAGGAGTGTTCACCAAATAGATTTTTCACTGCGATGGTTTCTCCTTTATCATTTAATGGTGTGGAAGTTCCATGTGCATTAATGTAATCTATAGAAGTAGGGGAGAGAGATGCATCTTTTAAGGCATTTAACATACTTTTACAAGCACCACTACCAGTTGGATCTGGAGCTGTAATATGGTAAGCATCACAACTCACACCATAACCAATAATTTCTCCATAAATTGTTGCATTTCTTTGCAAAGCATGTTCATATTCTTCTAAAAATAGCATACCTGCACCTTCTCCCATAACAAATCCATTGCGCTTAGCATCAAATGGAATAGAAGCACGTTTTTTATCTGTAGATTCTGATAAGGCACGTAAAGAAGTAAATCCCCCCATAGCTAGTGGTGTAATACTGGCTTCAGCACCACCACAGAGCATCATTTCACTATATCCATCCCTTATATAACGAAAAGCATCTCCTATGGCATTTGTTCCACCTGCACAAGCAGTTACAACACAATTACACATTCCTTTGATACCATGATTAATAGCAACTGTCCCAGCTGCAATATTGACAATTGACATAGGGATAAAGTAGGGAGACACTTTATCGTAACCACGTTCACATCCACGAGTTTGTTCTTGAGAAATGGTCCCAATACCACCAATTCCAGAAGAAAGTATAATACCACAGCGTTCAGAATTAGAATCATCTAATATGATACCACTAGATATAAAGGCCTCTTTAGAAGCAATAACTGCATATTTTGTAAAAAGATCCATTTTACGAAGTTCAGATTTAGGAATATAATCAAGGAAATTTAATCCTTTTATTTCTGCTGCTAATTTCACACGCTGATTAGTAGCATCATAGGAGGTGATTAGATCAATTCCACAAACTCCATTTTTTATATTATCCCAAAAGGTAGTTACATCATTTCCAATAGGAGTAACAGCTCCCATTCCAGTAATTACAACACGTCTTTTCATATAAGATACACTCCATTCTTGTAAATAAGTAAAATTCTCACTTACTACTAAGTTTTCTAAATATTATATATTCATTCCACCATCAACTGTTATCACTTGTCCAGTAATGTAACTAGCTTCTATGCTAGTTAAGAAAGAAACTGTTTTAGCAATATCAGTTGTAGTTCCTAATCTTCCTACTGTAATCTGTTTTGATATTGCCTCTTTTTGTTCTATAGAGAGGGATTCTGTCATATCTGTTTCAATAAAACCAGGTGCCACTGCATTGACAGTAATACCTCTAGATCCAACTTCTTTAGCAAGAGACTTTGTCATACCGATAATTCCAGCTTTACTTGCAGAATAATTAACTTGACCAGAATTTCCACTAATACCTACTACGCTACTCATATTAACAATTCTTCCAAATCGTTGCTTTATCATAGTTCGTACTACGTGTTTCATACATAAAAAAGTACCTTTTAAATTTGTATTAATTACCTCATCAAACTCTTCTTCTTTCATACGTAACATAAGATTATCTTTTGTAATTCCAGCGTTATTTACTAACACATCAATTTGTTTAAAGGAAACAAGAATATCTTTTACCATGCTCTCAACTTCTTTATCATTAGAAATATCACCTTGTAAGAGTAGAACAGTAGCACCATAAGATTCACATTGTTTTTTTGTTTCATTAGCTTTTTCAGTATTGCCTGCATAATTAAGTGCAATGTTATATCCATTTTGAGCGTGTTCTAAGCAGATTGCACGTCCAATTCCTCTAGAACCTCCCGTAATAAATGCCACAGGTTTTTTAGTATTCATTATCATCACCTTTTACTTTCTTAGTAAATTATTTAAGTTGTTCTATTGTTTTATGTAGAGAAGATACATTATCTATTTGGTAAATAGTTTTTGTAGAATCAATTTTTTTAATAAATCCTGATAATATCTTGCCAGGTCCAATCTCAAGGAAAGTTGTTACTCCTTTGTCTATCATATAGCGAATAGAATCTTCAAAATAAACACTATTTTGTACTTGTTTTACTAATAAATCAGGAATATGTTCATAATTTTGTAAAGGGAGTGCAGTACTATTAAAAATGACTGGAACTTTCATTATACCAAATGTTTCTTTTGTAAAGCGTTCCTTTAATTGGTTCCCTGCCTTATTCATTAAGGAGGTATGAAAAGCTCCACTTACATTTAGTGGTAATATACGTCTAGCACCTAATTCTAAGGCAAATTTACTAGCTAGATTTAATGCTTTTTGTTCTCCAGAAATGATTAATTGACCAGGACAATTATAATTAGCAATAGAAACGACACCTAAATGGGAAGCTTTTATACAAGCTTCATTTAAGAGTATTTTATCTAGTCCAAGTACAGCGGACATACCACATGGAATATCTTTGCAAGCAGTAGCCATAATCTCTCCACGAAAGGTAATAAGGGAAATAGCTTGTTCTAAAGTTAGAACACCTGCAGCATAAAGTGCAGAGTATTCACCTAGACTAAGACCTGCTACATAATCAGGAATAACTCCATAGTGATATAGTGTGTTTGTTAGTGAAATAGCAAATGCTACCATGCAAGGTTGTGTATGTTCTGTTTTTGATAAAGTTTCTAAATCACTCTCAAAGGACAACTTTTTAATAGTACCATCTAAATCAATGGAATCTAATGATGTTTTATAGATAGGTTCTTGTTCATACAAATCAAGTCCCATTTGTGTAAATTGGCTTCCTTGTCCAGCATAGATAAAGGCTATAGACATTTATTTTCCCTCCATACACTAGTAAATTCTTTCATTAATCTTGATACCGTTGTTAATTCTGTAATAATTTCAACATTATCATCACAAAAGAAGAGTCCATCTTCGTAATTACCTTGCTGTGCCTGTATGAGAGCATTTGTAATGCAATATGGAGTCTCATTCACATTACAAGTATGGATGCAATTAATACAAAAGGTAGGAGCTATGCGTCCAGATTCCTGCAATCTTTTTAGAAAAGGTGTATTTAAAGCACGAGCAGGCATTCCTACAGGACTTATTACAATGATTATATCCTCATTATTTGCCTTTATATATTGCTCTTTGAATTCTAGAGATGCATCACATTCTGTAGTAGCAATAAATCTAGTAGCAACTTGCACTCCATCTGCACCAAGTGAAAGCATGTGTTGTATTTCATTAGGTGTATTTATAGATCCTGCTACAAAGATAGGGATTGTATATTCATATTTTACTTCATAGGTGTGTAGAACTTCTTTTACTTCTTGTAGAATTGTTGATAATTCTGGAGCTGTGTAATTTGATATATCATCTCCATGAAAACCAAGATGTCCTCCAGCACGAGAACCTTCAATTACAAGAAAATCAGGAATTTTATGATATTTTTTATCCCAATAGCGACAAATAGCTGAAGTTGCTCTAGCACTACTTACAATAGGAGCTAATAATACATCACTTCCTTGTGTGTATTCTGGTAATTTTAAAGGTAGTCCTGCACCCGATATAATACAATCTACTCCGGATTCTACAGCTACTTTAATTAATTCTTCATATTGTACCGTAGCAACCATTGCATTGATACCAATTAATCCTTGTTGATTCGAAATATCTACGGCATTTAAAATTTCCTTTTGTAATGCACGAGAGTTTGCTAGTAAGGAATTCGTATAAAAATCATCTTCTTGAAATCCCACATTGGCAGTAGAAATTATTCCTATTCCACCACAATTTGCTACATTACCTGCAAGATTTCCGAGTGAAATACCAACACCCATTCCACCTTGTATAATAGGATAAGTAATGTGTTTATTTCGTATATTCATATAAATGAGTACCCTTTTTCTTTTTAACCTTTTAAATTTAGAATTGTTTCGTTACATTCCTGTTCTAAAGTTTCTAATATATGAGATAGAGGTTGTATTTCCTTTAATTGACCTGCTACTTGACCAGCCATAAAAGATCCGTTTTGGAAATCTCCATCAACAACTGCTTTACGTAGAGAGCCTAGAGTTAATTTTTCTAATTCCATTTTATCTTTAATAGATGATTCTAATCGTACATATTCTCTTGCCATAGGATTTTTTAAAACACGTACAGGAACACCCACCGTACGTCCAGTAACAATCGTACTAGAATCCTTTGCTTTAAGCACTTCTTGTTTATAATTATCATGAATAGGACATTCTTCTGATACTAATAAACAAGTACCTACTTGAATACCACAAGCACCAAGAGTTATAACTGCTGCCATTTGTCTACCACTACCCACACCACCTGCAGCAATGACAGGTATGGATACGGCATCTACTACCTGAGGTAATAAGGAAAGAGTAGTTAATTCCCCAACATGTCCTCCACTTTCTGTACCCTCTGCAATAATAGCATCTGCACCGAGTTTTTCCATTCTTTTGGCTAAGGCGACACTGGCAATAACAGGAATAACAAGAATATTAGCAGTTTTCCATGCTTCCATATATTTTGAAGGATTACCAGCTCCTGTTGTAATCACAGAGACTTGTTCTTCTATAGCGATTTGTGCAAGATCATCTGCACAAGGATTCATCAACATAATGTTTACACCAAATGGGTTAGAAGTAAGAGCTTTTGCTTGTTTAATTTCTTCTTTAAAATGTAGACCATCCATACCACCAGAAGCAATAATTCCTAAACCTCCTACGTTTGAGACAGCAGCAGCAAATTTACCAGTGGAGATATTTGCCATAGCTCCTTGTATAATAGAATATTTTGTACCTAACAATTCATTTAATTTCATGATTATAATCTCCGATTTCTGAATATTACTAATGTTTATATACAAGATCAATATTTAGACATAGCTTATTTTTAATATTTTACCAAGTAAGTAGTGATGCTCCCCAAGTAAGTCCAGCACCAAATCCAATAAGAATGAGAGTATCTCCATGGGAGAGAAGACCTTGCTGATTCATTTCGCTAAGTGCAATAGGAATACTAGCACCTGATGTATTTCCGTATTTATTTAAATTGATAAAGAATTTGTTTGGATCAAGATTTAATTTTTCGTATACGTATTTAATAATTCTAATATTGGCTTGATGACATACAAAATGGTTAATTTCACTTATATCTTTATTAGATTTTCCTAACACTTCTTGTATGCCTGTTAAGACGGCATTTACAGCAAAAGAGTAAACTGCCTTTCCATTCATATGAATATAAGGATCTTCTATCATACGTCTACATACGATGGAATCATCATCACCATAAGTTTGAAATTCAAAGCTGTCATTGCGATTATCTGATAAAGTAAGTAGTACACCTCCAGCACCATCACCAAATAAAATACACGTATTTCGATCAGTAAAGTCCATATAGGGAGATATTTTTTCACTACCAACTAAGAGGACTTTTTTAGTTGGATCTTGAAAAAGTAAACCTCTAGCAACGTATAATCCATATAGAAATCCACTACAAGCAGCATTTAAGTCAAAAGCCAATACTTTTGAAGGAAGTTCTAATTGCTTTTGAATCATACAAGCCATAGAAGGAGTTTGATAATCAGGGGTAAATGTAGCAACGATTATGGCACCAATTTCCTCAATAGGTATTCCTTCTACTAGTTCGCGAGTAACGTGCATAGCTAAATCAATATTTTGTTCATTTTTAGCAAAGTATCGTGTAGATACTCCTGTTCTACTAGTAATCCATTCATCACTAGTATCAATGAATTCTTTTAAATCATCGTTAGTTACTACATGATTAGGAGTATAGTGACTAGTTTTAATAATAGATAATCCTTGCATAGTTCTCCTTTATTCTAATTTGAAATCGTACCTAGAGTACGGAATTTATCATATCGTTGTTTGGTTAAAGAAGTAGGATCTAAAGCTTGTAAAGTAGATAATTGTTTGGTAAGAATATCTTTTAATTGTGCTACTACATATTTGGGATTATCTATAGCACTTCCATCGCCTTCATCAATAATGGTATCTGTAATTCCAAGTTCTAATAAATCATGGGAGGTGAGTTTCATAATATTAGCAGCCTCTTCTTTTCTAGAAGTATCTTTCCATAGGATAGAAGCGAATCCTTCTGGTGATAAAATGGAGTAAATAGAATGTTCTAACATAATTAAATGATCACAGATTCCTAAGGCCAGTGCACCACCACTTCCACCCTCACCAATTATAATAGAGATAACAGGTACCTTTAAGTCACTAAATAAGGTTAAACATTGTGCAATGGCTTCTCCTTGTCCTTGCATTTCAGCTTCTATTCCAGGATAGGCACCAGGAGTATCAATGAAAGTAATAATGGGACGATTAAATTTCTCGGCTTGTTTGGCTAATCTTTGAATCTTTCGATATCCAGACGGTAAAGACATACCAAAATTATAAGTAAGATTTTCTTCTAAAGTTTCACCTTTACGATTGGCTAATACTGTTACTGGAATATTAGAAAATCTTGCAATACCACCAATCATACTAGTATCTTCTTTACTAAGTCGATCTCCTTTTAATGGAAAAAAATCAGTAAATAAAGCTTCTATATAATACATTGCATTAGGTCGTTTCGGAAGTCTTGCAAGATTCACATGTTCCATAGGGCTGATATTTTGTTTCATAATAATTATTATACCTTTCTTTAAATAATCATGTAATTAATACAATTACAATGTATGCAATTGTATTAATTGGGAAAGTTTTTCTCTCAAGTCCTTACGTGGAACAATTCCATCTAGAAATCCATGTTCTTCCAGATATTCAGAGCGTTGAAATCCTTCAGGTAATTTTTGTTTTATAGTATTTTCAATAACTCTTGGACCAGCAAAACCGATTAAAGCTTTTGGTTCTGCTAAAATAATATCTCCTAAGCTTGCAAAACTAGCAGTAACACCTCCAGTAGTAGGATTCGTTAAAATAGATAGATACAATAAACCTTTGTTATGATGTTGCTTAATGGCTGCAGAAGTTTTTGCCATCTGCATCAGAGAAAGAATACCTTCTTGCATTCTTGCTCCCCCACTAGCACAGAATAAAATTAATGGGAGTGATTGATTGGTAGCATATTCTACTAACCTAGTAATACGTTCTCCCGTTATACTTCCCATACTCCCCATGAGAAAACGAGTATCCATAATACCAATAGCAACCGTTTTCTTATGGATTTTTCCAGTACCTACTATAACAGATTCAGAAATATCAAGCTTATCTGATAATTTTTTTAATTTAATTTCATAAGATGGAAAATTCAAATAGTTTTCTGTTTTTAATTCACCATAAAGCTCCTGAAATGTATTTTGATCAAGTATAGAAGTAAGTCTTTCCATTGCTGGCATAGGGTAATAGCGACCACAACGATCACAAATATGTAAAGATTTTGTAAATCGTTCGGTGGAAGTAATATGGTTACAGTATTTGCAAGTCATTACAAAACGTTCATCTATGGGAAAATCCTGATAAACTTTTTGAGTAAATTTTCTTAATTTTTGTAATTCATCAATTTTTTGTTTGAAGGGATTCACATATTCTCCAATCTACATTTCGTTTATTTGAAAGAGTTATCTAATTGATAATGAGTCTTTTTAAAAAAATCCATATGCTCTTCCATAAATCCAGTGTGATAATTTCCTTTTACAAAATCCTTATGATGTAGAATTAAGTGTGATAATTGGGTATTTGTTTGAATTCCATCAATCACAGTTTCTTCTAAAGCTCGTCTCATTTTTCGTATAGTTTCCAATCTAGTAGCACCATGTACTATAATCTTAGCCATCATAGAATCATAAAATGGACTTGTTCGATAACCTTGGTATAAGAGAGTATCAACTCGAACACCAGCTCCACCTGGTAAATGTAAAAAGGTAATTTCACCTGCATTTGGACGAAACTCATTCCAAGGATCCTCTGCATTGATGCGACACTCCATACAATGACCAGTAAAAAGAATATCATCTTGACTATATTTTAAACGTATTCCAGCACTAATTCGTATTTGTTCTTTGATTAGATCAATACCTGTTCTCATTTCAGTAACAGGATGTTCTACTTGAATACGTGTATTCATTTCAATAAAATAATATTTTCCACTAGCATCTAATATAAATTCTATAGTTCCAGCATTAGTATACCTGGCAGCTCTAGCAGCTTTAATAGCATCTAAACCCATAGCAGTACGAAGTTCATCACTTAAATTCTTAGAAGGAGATTCTTCAATGAGTTTTTGATTTTTACGTTGTATGGAACAATCCCGTTCTCCTAAGTGAATAATATTACCGTAGTGATCAGCTAAAATCTGAAATTCTATATGCTTAGGATTAATAATTAATTTTTCAACATACATCTCGTCATTTCCAAAACAAGAAAGGGCTTCAGATTTGGCAGTATGGAATAAGTGTTCTAATTCTTCTTCGAGAAATACTTTACGCATTCCTCGACCACCTCCCCCTGCAGAAGCTTTAATTAAAATAGGAAATCCCATTTTTTTTGCAACTTCAAGAGCCTGTTCGTAGGAAGTAACACAACCCTCTGAACCTGGTACTACAGGTACTCCATGTTCTATCATTAAAGCACGTGCAGTGGCTTTATTTCCCATTTGTTGAATTACATAACCAGATGGGCCAATAAATACAATCCCATGTTCTTGGCAGAGATTAGCAAAGGTACTATTTTCTGATAAGAATCCAAATCCAGTGTGTATAGCATCACACTTTGTTTCAATGGCAGCAGTAATAATATTCTCCATATGCAAATAACTTTGTTCAGGTCGAGGTCCCCCAATACAAATAGCTTCATTACAAAATTGGATATGTAAAGAGTCCTTATCTTCAGTGGAATAAACACCTACGGTTTCAATATCCATTTCACGGCAAGTGCGCAATATTCGTAAAGCAATTTCACCACGATTGGCAATTAATAATTTATGAAACATAGGCACCATCCTCTATAATAAATAAGGAATCATCATAAGAAACTAGCTCTTCATTTTGAACAAATATAGATTGTATAATACCAGAAGTAGGTGCAATAATCTCGTTCATCATTTTCATGGCTTCAATTAGTCCTATGACCTCTCCCTTTTCTACTTTACTTCCAACTGTTACAAAGGGAGCTGATTCAGGGGACTGAGATGTATAAAAAATACCTACCATAGGTGCTTTAACACTTGTACCATTAGTGGTAATATCTTTTGTAACATCCGTAATTTCTGTTGTAGATATAGGAGTTGGAAGAGATGCAGATATAGAATACTCTTTTTTGATGCAAATCTGTGTTTCTCCCTCTGATACTTCCAAATGTGTTAAATTATTTTTGGAAAATAAAGATATGATTTCGTCTAATTCTTTTAAATTCATAAATGCCTCCACAAAGGTTCTTACTAAAAAATCTCCAAATTTGAATAATCAAATGGAGATTTTAAGTGATTAAAGAGATGTTAAATAATTTACAATGTCTCCAACAGTTTTAATATTCATCATTAAATCATCGGGAGTTTTAATTCCAAAAGCATCTTCTAATGCCATGGATAATTCTACAGCATCTAAAGAATCCGCTCCTAAATTATCACTAAGACTCGCTTCCATTGTAACATCTGATTCATTACAATTTAGAGTATCTACAATTACATCTTTAATTTCTTCAAAAGTCATTTTGTCTCCAATCAATTTGTTTTATTAATTTAGTTAAAATTATTTAAGTTTTTAGTAGTGTATCATAGAGATTTAAATATGTCAATGATTTTAGTTAAATAAATTTAGATTAATTTTGTTAAGAAAAAATCTCTTATATCTGACATTTCAAATTAAGAGATTTTTATTTGATTAATATTCTTATTATAAAATTATAAAGAAATATCAACATTCGAACCTACATGGGGATTTAATGATTGTTCCATCATTTCAATTACACCTTCTCCTGTAGTTTCAAGTGAATCTAGGGAATTACGAAGCATCGCAACACCAAATGCAGAATCTGTATTGCTAGTAGCTGCAATGGTAGTAGATAAACCAGAAATATTCATAGGGCTCTCCTTTCTTGACAATTAGTTAATAGTTAATATTATCATATAGATTTATAGTAAGAATTGCAAGAATAAATAATAAAGAATTTAAAAATATGGAAACTTTTTCTATCATTAGTTGCTACTTATTAATGGTTATGGTACAATTTGCTAAATAATGAATAACGTATAGTTATGATAATAGAAAGAAGGGATGGTATAAATTGAATAACCAAAAGATAGATAAAGAAATTGATCTTTTAGTAGAACATTCACTAATATCAGTTGAGCAATCGAAAGAAATTAAGAACTTTTATAAAGAACGGTCTAAGAAAATCCCTTCTTTAGAGAATTCTATGTTATTACCATTAATTGGTGTATTATTAATAGGAGCAGGATTTATCGCATTGTGTGCTTCTAATTGGGAACAGATGAGTGATTTATTAAAATTAATTGTAGCATTTATTCCATTAATCATTTTAAATGTAGCACTATTTAAAAATCGAAGTTCTAGTTCTGAGGTACTCATTCAATGTTTAACCTTTGGAGTTGCTTTTGCAATTTTATTTGCCTTTGGTATTGTAACTAATGTTTTTCAAACACCAATAGATACCAATATTTTAATTCATATGGCATTATACTCTGTTATTCCATTAGTCTATGTATTTAATGGCTATTGGTTGGGAGTGATGGTAATAGTTGGTGCAATTACTAGTAGCGATGTTAATTATATGTTTCTTTCAATCATAGGGTTACTTTCGATCATGCCTTATTGTTACGTTAGAATTAGAAATAAACTCCCTATTAATACTATATTGGTCTTGAATGGAATTGTAATATATAGAATTTCTTATATGTTATTTGACGATTGGATTAGCGTATATTTGAGTCTTAGTATTTTATTATTATTTACCTTACGATATCATATTGCACTATTTAATAATATATTAATCACCTTATATTATGTGTTAGGTGTATTTTTATGTTTTATAGACGATGACATAGATACGGAGTTTTACATGGTATCTGCTATTATATTAGCCATTATAGGTGTAGTAATATATATTGTGAGTATGCGTACTGAGAAGGGGAATTTATTGGAGGTTAAATACTATTATGAATGTTGTGTTATAATGATATTAGCTGTTGTCAATGTATTCGAAATAAATGTAGAATTTATTGCCACTTTATTAATGTTATTTATTTTTGCTTTTTCTGCATTTAGATATTTTAAGAATAAATCACTAAGTGGTTATAATAAATATTCTTTTATATTTACTATACTATTGTTATGGAAAATGACTACATTAGATTTACCATTTACGGTACAAGGAGTATTATTTATAGTATTAGGAATTATTTCTATATTAATTAGTCGTTATGTTAGTAAATTAATCAAAGATGATGATAAAGAACAGGAGATTATGGTTAATGAATAATTTACGTCACAATACTCAAGTAGTTGTAATTAGTCTAATGATTCCTATTATTATGATAGTAGGATTTATGACCTATGAAGTTATAGCAGTAGCAACTGGTGATCCAGTAGCGCTACGAGTTCAAGGATATGATCCCATTGATTTTTTAAGAGGTCATTATATTCGATATAGTATTTTAAATGATATGACTGAGAATATAGAAATTGCAGATCCTCACAATATGCCTAAAAAGTTAATAGATGATGATTACTTCTATGGTGAGAGAGGGTATATCTCATTAGTAGATACAGATAACGACTCTATTTACGATAGTTATGGTCAATTTTATTGGAAGAAGCCAAATACAGCAAGTATCAAGGCAAAATGTAATTATTCTAATTACTCTGATTGTTATTCTTTTAGCTTAGACTATCATCAAGATCGTTATTATTTGAATGAAAATATTGCAGAATTTGTAGAAGATGAAATTAATACAAGTGGAGAATTTGTAATTGTGGGTACGACTAAAAATGGTTTGTTTAGAGCAAGTCATATAGAGGTAAATGGAGTTTTTTATTAGTACTGAGTTGTATATTAAGAAGAAGCAGTTTATTTTAGAAAGGAAATTTCATGAACGTTAAATTACACTCTTTTTTATCGAAACATTTTTCTAGTGAACTGTTTACAGAGAAACAAGTATTAAAAATGCTATTGCCTTTGATATTAGATATATTTTTTATTAATGGAATTGCAATGCTTACTACTTCTATGGTTAGTACTTCTGGTCAAGATTCTGTTGCAGCAGTAAGTTTAATGAGCCCAATTACAACATTAATTGTATGTATTATCAATGCGGTAGCAGCAGGTGGTACAGTAGTAGTAGCTCAATATAAAGGTAGAAATAATAAGAAACAAATTTTACAGGCAGCAGGACAAACGATTACATTAACAATAATGGTTGCAGTAGTTCTAAATATATTGATCATCTTAATGTCTAGCTATATTGTTAATTTTTTCTTTAGTAGTGTAGAAATTGTAGTGAAAGAAAAATCTATAGTATATTTAATAGGGGTTAGTATTTCAGCTATTATATTTTCTGTCTATTCTGGCATTTTTTCAATATTTCGAGGAATTGGGAATACAAAAGTATGTTTACAATTAACAATGATATTAAATATATCTTATTTTCTGTTATGTTTTCTATTTGTCAATATTTTTAAATTGGATATATTAGGTACGGTGCTTGCCCTAAATTTAGCGAGAGTGATTGGATTAATTGTTTCAACTTTTTACTTATTCTATAAAAAGAATAGAGAGTTATTAATGAAAAGAAAATATGTACTTCAATGGCAACCGCATTTGATCAAATCTATTTTTAAAATCAGTTTACCATTTAGTGCAGAACAATGTTTTTTCTATGGAGGGGCAATTATAGGACAGATTATTATTGCAGATCTAGGTACACAAGTAATTGCAGCAAATGCAATAGCTACTTCCTTGTTTGGTGTCATATCAGCAGCGCCATTAGCAGTCGGTAATCTTTCTGTAACGGTCATTGGTCAATGTATTGGTGCTGAGAAAAGAGAATTGGCAAGATGGTATGGAGGCAAATTTATGTACTTAAGTACTTTTTTAGTATTGATAAGTATCTTTTGTTTTTGGCCATTTAGAATGTTATTTATACAATTATATAAACCAGACTTAAGTACTATACCTATTGTAATGTTATTATTATTAATTGGAATCATTCCTATGCCATTTGTATGGTCAATGTCAAACATTATGCCATATATCTTACGTTCCGCAGGAGATGCGGTGTATTCTTCTGTTATTTCACTAATTACTATGTGGATTGTACGTGTTGGAATAGGATATTTGTTAGCAATTACATTAAGAATGGGTATAAATGGAATTTGGATTGCTACAAGCATGGAATGGATTGTAAGATACTTTCTATTTTATTATCGTTATAGAGGAAGAAAGTGGTTAACGAAAAACACTATTTAAGTTTACATAATTTACTATTTATGAAGTAGTTGGAATTATTTATAAACCTTGTTATAATAAAGAGAATCAATTAATGTACAAATTGAGAAAGGTATCGTAATTTAGATGATAGAAGAGAGAAATGAATTAGAGGAATTGAGCAATTCACCAGAAGTTAAGAAGAAAAATAAGATAGTTTCACAAATTGTAATATTTGGTATACAACTAATTACAATTATTATAATATCCACAGTATGTGTATATTTTGCTTTACAATATTATATGGTAAAAGGTCAATTGGAAGAACAATTGGTACAAGAAACAATTTATTTAGAGCCTATAGAAGAATCTATAGAGTTATTAGAGGAAGATCTTATTGATCGACGTGTAGAACTTTTAGATGAAATGAGATCTTATTTATTAGATGGAAATTCAACAGTTTCTCTTATGCGTAATTTATTTACGGACGAAATTGTATTTGTGGATAGTGAAGGGTATAACTTTATTCCAATAGACAACACACTAATGAAACGTGAGCAAGATGTGGATAATTTTGTATTAGATGAAAAAGGAAGATTAGAATATGTGGAAAATGGTGTAGTCCTATCACAAAAAGGAATTGATGTTGCACGATTTCAAGGTGATATTAATTGGGAAAAAGTAGCAGGAGATAATATTTCTTTTGCAATGATTCGTGTAGGAGCAAGAGGATATGGATCTGGTGCCATTATATTAGATGAAAAGTTTCATAATAATATACAAGGCGCACTGGCAGCAGGAGTAGAAGTTGGTGTTTATTTTTATACACAAGCAATAACAACGGAAGAAGCTATTGAGGAAGCACAATTAGTAATTCAAGAATTAGCAGCATATAAAGATAGAGTAACTTGGCCGGTAGTATTAGATGTAGAAGATCCAGAATCAAATACTGCTAGAACGCATGAGATTACGAGAAGTCAGAGAACAGATTATACGATTACATTCTTAGAAATGGTAGAAGCAGAAGGATATGAACCAATGATTTATGGTAATATGTATTCTCTACTTAAGATGTTAGATATATATAGAATTGAAGAATATCCTAAATGGTATGCTAATTATAACATGGATAATGTCTACTATCCGTATAAAATGGATATTTGGCAATATACAGATAGTGGACGAGTAGATGGTATTAGCACTGCTGTAGATTTGAATATTGCTTTTCGATAGGTTAGAATAATTTGGTTGTCCATTGAGAACAATCCCATACATTAGTGACAAGGCCTTCATAGAATTCGGGTTCATGACAAACCATGAGAATACTTCCTTTGAAGGCTTTTAATGCACGTTTTAATTCATCTTTTGCATCTACATCTAAGTGATTAGTTGGTTCATCTAGTAATAAAATATTATTTTCTCGATTAATTAATTTACAAAGGCGTACCTTAGCCTGTTCCCCTCCACTAAGAACGCGAACAAGACTCTCAATATGTTTTGTAGTTAGACCACACTTAGCTAGAGCAGAACGAACTTCATATTGTGTATAGGATGGGAACTCTTTCCAGATTTCTTCAATACAAGTAGTTTGAAGATTTTGTAGCATTTCTTGTTCGAAATATCCAATACTAAGATAATCTCCTAATTCTACGTCACCAGAAAGGGATTTAATTTGCCCTAGAATACTTTTAAGAAGAGTTGTTTTACCAATACCATTTGCTCCAATTAAAGCAATCTTTTGACCACGTTCCATTTCGATATTTAATGGAGAAGATAAAGGTGAATCATAACCTATAATAAGATCTGAAGTTTTAAAAATATAACGACTTGGGGTACGGGCTTCTTTAAAATGAAATTCAGGTTTTGGTCGTTCATGTGCTAATTCGATCATATCCATTTTATCTAATTTTTTCTGACGTGACATGGCCATATTCCTAGTAGCTACTCTAGCTTTATTTCGAGCAACAAAGTCTTTTAAGTCTGAAATTTCTTTCTGTTGTTTATTATAAGCCGCTTCCATTTGGGATTTTTTCATAGCATATACTTCTTGAAATTTATCATAATCACCAACATAGCGATTTAATTCCTGATGATCCATATGATAGATAAGATTAATGACATTATTAAGAAAAGAAATATCATGGGAGATTAGAATAAAAGCATTCTCATACTCATTCAAATATCTTTTTAGCCATTCAATATGTTCTACATCTAAATAATTAGTAGGTTCATCTAATAGTAAAATATCTGGTTTTTCTAGCAATAATTTACCTAACAAAACTTTAGTTCTTTGACCACCACTTAAATTGGTTACATCTGTATCAAGTCCCATCTCATTCAAACCTAATGCACGACCGATTTCTTCTACTTTTGAATCGATCATATAAAAATCATGGAGTGTTAAAAGATCTTGAATAGTGCCCAACTCTTCCATGAGCGAATCTAATTCACTTTCATTAGCAGTTCCTAGTTGGTCACAAATTTTGTTCATACAAGTTTCTAAATCTAATAAAAAATCAAACGCAGAAGTAAGGACATGACGGATAGTCATGCCCTTTTCTAAGGCGGTATGTTGATCTAAATAACCAATACGTACATCTTTTGCCCATTCTATTTTTCCTTCATCAGGTAATAATTTTTTGGTTATGATATTCATAAAGGTTGATTTACCTTCTCCATTGGCTCCAATTAACCCAATATGTTCTCCTTTTAATAATCGAAAAGATACATCATTAAAGATGGCACGATCTCCAAATCCATGGGTAAGGTGTTCGACATTTAGAATACTCATTTCTCATTCTCCTTATTATCAAATATTTATATCATAATCTTCTGTCATATTGCTTGTAAAAAGCACTTTTACTTTGATACATATTTTTATCAGCAACCTTAAAAGCTTCTGTCCATGCTTCATAAGATGAATCATGACAAGTTGCATAACCGAAAGAAGCGGCTGGTTCATGAAAGGATTCATAAGTAAATTTAGAGAATTCAATAGTTACTTCATGAATAAAATCTTCTATTTGCTGATTAGTATCTGAGTTCATAATCACTACAAATTCGTCACCACCTATACGATATAAAACTTGACAATCTGTCGCTATAAGTTGTAATGTGGTTGCGAATGATTTAATATAAGCGTCTCCAGCAGTATGTCCATAAGTATCATTAACATGTTTTAAGCGATTAATATCAGCAATAATAATCGCTGGATTTTTATAGATAGAAAGAGCAAATAGATTGTTCATATCTACATCAAAAGCTCGCCTATTCTTTAATTTAGTAAGAGAATCCGTATTTAAATGATTTCGAAAAGTAGGATTAGAGATACGTCTAAAATAATAATAGGCAAAAATGGAAGAAGCTATACAAGTTAATAAAATAACAATAGGCATTATTTGGCGAATGGTTTTAAAAGCAATATACTGTTCAGTCGCATCAAACTCCATACCAATAGCTCCTATTACATGATCTGGATTATTATGTGCAAATAATGGAAAATAAGCGGTAAAAACATCTCCCCATTCAGAATGAACAATCGTATCAGGCATAACGATTTCCCCATTTAGAGATGGTAATAAATCAGCTTGAAATTCTGGTTCAATAGGATCGCCTGGGTAACGAAAATCTTCCTCATCAAAAGGGAGACCATCTATATGATAAATCATGAGACCGTCTGCATTATAGCAAGCAGAATAGAGATACTTAAGTTCTGCAATGTCTCTGACAATTTTAAAATTATCCTTTGTTACAATATACTCCTCTTTATGGATGTCGTTCTGCGTTTGGATATTTTCAAATGTTTCTATATCAAAAATTTCGCTTGCATAAGCTGCAACAGAAATAGCTCTCTCTTCTAAAGAATGTATAATAGAATTATACGCTAATGTATAACAAGTATAGTATAGAATGCCACAAGAAAATATTACAACTATGAAAATTAATATAGATACTTGAATATCTACACGACTTAGAGAAATTTTCTTTTTCATCAGTCCCCCCTCAAATTAACTAGTATTTACTAAATGATAATGACTTTAGATATTTAAACACTTCTAATAATATACTTATATGAAGAAAAAAACAAGCAATATTAAAAAGAAATAAAAAATTTGTTAAAAAAATTTTTTTCAACAAAAAACTTGTGACAATGTGTAGAATCTACTATAATAGATTATATAAAAAATTCTAAGAGATAAAAATAATATATATTAAATAAACATAGGAAAAATATGGGAGTAATATGAGAGA
>JAWXVF010000098.1:0-10029 GCA_044425555.1 Eubacteriales bacterium | reverse complement strand
GACTTGGTAGCGGTAATAGAAATGGTACCAGAGCTAGACGCAGTAATAGTAATGGTTTGATTGCTGCTATTGTAAGAGGCATTTACGCTACTTGATGGTGTAATAGATACAATAGCATCGCTATCTACAGATACATTGACTAGTTGTTGATTAGTACCTTGTATGGTTACAGAAGTACTAGATACACTTAAGCTAAGTGCTGGCATAGTATAAGTTACAGCAATTGTGTGGGTTGCACTATTGTAACCGTCTTTTGCAGCAGATAAGGTAATCGTACCACTTTGTGAAGCACTATAGGTTAAAGATTTGGTACTAGAGTTGTAAGAGGCAGTAACTCCGTTAGTAGTATTTACTGTTAGGGTAGGTGTATCTACATTTGTAGAAATGGTCATAGACGTACTCTCAGTGCCAGTAATACTCGCAGTTGTAGGTACATTGGAAAAGAGAACGCTTTCTTTTCCGTAGACGACCTCAATGGTTTTGGTTGTAGTTTTGTGGTTGCTTTCAGTAGCCACAACAGTGATTGTACCATTTTTGGTAGCACTAATAGCAAGTGTGTTACCACTATAAGAAGTTTTTACGCCATCAGTAGCGTTAATAGCAATGCTTGCAGAAGGTGTGTTTGAACTGACAGTCACTTGGGTAGATTGCGTTCCTACTACAGTTACATTTGTAGAGCTAATGCTTAAATCAACAGGTGCTTGCGAAGCGATAATCGTGTAAGTTTGTTTGTTGTTTGCATAGCCATCTTCGGTTGCTAAGAATGACATTTCATAGCTTCCTTCTTTATGTACAGTGATTCCCATGCTATTACCATTGTCTTCAGTAGTAATGTTAGAGGCATCATAAGTAACAGTGAGTTCAGTATTGCTACGTTTATTTAATTGTATGAGTTCTTGATAATCGCAATAAACATGAATTTCATTATTCTTAATAGAATTCGAAGATAATTCTAATAAAGCTTTAGGGGGAGTAATGGTTACAGCGAATTGCTCTGTTGAGGGCTCCATAGAAGCACTAGTAGCTTGTAGTGTAAGTTCACCATAACCTGTAGCAATCCCAGTTACAAAGATTTTGTTGCCAGAAATTTGAGCAGTACATAGTTCTATATCTTTAGAAGTGACATTTACGGTAGTATTTTCTGGGTACACAAAATATTCATAAGTTGCTATTTCACCAATGCCTATTTCCTGTGTAGAGTCAAATAGATAGAGACGAGGAGAAGGAGGTTTTATAGTGACCGTAACGTTACGTTTTACTGGTTCATAATGTTCTTGCTCCATAGTGATTAATAAGGTGGCAGTTCCTTCTTTTAATGGATAGATGCCATATCCATTGTCGTATTCCATAATTGCTAATACGTCAGAGTGTTCAGTAGACAATGTATAAGTAACTTCCTCGTGAGAGGTAAAAGCGAGAAGTGTTAAGTAATCTAGCGTTGTTTCGATGGATTCGTCTGTAACATTTACAATATTTTTATCTTCTACTAAGTCGGAAAAAGTAAGCTTTTTCCCTCGTTCTAATTGTGATAGTAAAAAAGCTTTTGTACTATCATGTAACATAGCAGTTTCAAGATCAGATTCTGTTAAGGGAGTACTATCTCCAAGAAACTTTTCAGATTCGTGGGAAAATAAGATGGTCAGGTCGTGAAGACTGACTTGTACTGGTAAGATCATGGTGTAATCGTGGTGATTGGTGGATTTGATGGAAATATGAATAGTACCAGTACCTTCTTCTAGAGCTGTCACCTGAAATCCATTTTGTGTGGAAATAATGGAGATACAAGAGGAAGAAGACGTAGCACGTGCTTCAACAAGATTGATTTCCTTGGTAAAATCAATCTCGTAAGATTCCACGTCCCCAGAAAATAAAGTAACTTGATTGACTACTTCATTAGAAGACGAAGAAATGATTTGTATTTGACTTGCTTCTAAGGTCGAAGTACAAGCTGTTAGTCCAATTGTTAGTAAAATGAATAGGAGTGAGTAAAGAAATTTTTTCATAGTGGTAGCCCTTTCTTCATTAGCGAATGTAGTATTAATAGTATCACAATTCTACTATATTTTACAGAAGAAAACAATTGTATTGTGAAATTCATGTGAAAAAAAGAATATGAATTTAATATGAGTGTAAAATAAAATTATAAAAAGACACAAAAAGAACATAATTATACGATATAATTAAGAAAATTAGGTGAATAGAAATCACAAGGAGATTGTGAGAAAAATTTATTTTTTTACACATGAATTATTGATTACATTCCAATATTGAAGGTGTTATAAGAATGGAGGGTGCATGGAGAAGCAGAAAATATTAATTGTAGATGATGAGAGTAGAATGAGAAAATTGGTACGTGACTTTTTAGAACGCAGTGATTTTGAGGTAGTAGAAGCAGCTGATGGTGTGGCAGCCGTTGCCCTTTTTGAACAAGACGATACGATTGATTTGTTGATTGTGGATGTGATGATGCCTTTTATGGATGGATATGAAGTGTGCAAACGAATACGAGCAAAATCGAAAGTACCGATTATTATGTTAACAGCTAAGTCTGATGAAGCCGATGAGTTAAAAGGTTTTGAACATGGTGTAGATGAATATATAGCAAAGCCATTTCGCCCCAAAGTTCTTGTGGCAAGAGTGGAGGCTATTTTAAAGAGAGCTACCATTCAATCAGTGGAACCAGATGTCCTATCTTATGGTGGAATAGAGGTGGATAAAGTAGCCCATAGAGTAACCATAGAAGGTGAAAATGTAGAATTAAGTTTTAAAGAGTTTGAATTATTAACTTATTTTATGAATCGTATAGGTGTGGCACTTTCAAGAGAGATTATTCTAGATCAAGTATGGAATTACGACTATTATGGAGATGCTAGAACCATTGATACTCATGTGAAGAAATTAAGAAATAAATTAGGAGGTAAAGGGGAATTAATTAAGACCGTTTGGGGAATGGGTTATAAATTCGAAGAGTAAAAGTAAAATAGATAAGAAGAGGGTAAATGGAAAGATGAAATATTCACTAAAAAGGTCAATTAACAAACAGCTATCCCTTGTATTTATTGTGGTAATGTCTGGTATTTTAGGAGTGTGCTGGGTGGTGAATACCATTTTTTTGCCTAAGTATTATGAGAATAGTAAAAAGCTTGCCTTATTAGAGGCTTATGTTTATATTCTAGAAGGTTCTGAAAATGGAGAGATGTTGAACGAGGAATATACTTTGGAATTACAGAGAAAATGTGAAAAGTACAATCTTCATACTATTATACTAGATAGCGAAGCGCAAATTGTATTATCTACAACTTTTGAAGCGCATAATATGATGAATCAATTATTTCGATATGTGTTAAATATAGATCATATACAAAGTGAAATGATTCTAGAAACACAAGATTATCAGTTGCAGATTATTCAAGATGAATTAACAAATACAGAGTATATGCAAATGCATGGGATTTTACCGAATTCTAATTTGTTTATGATACGTACACCTATTGAGGGTGTAGAAGATAGTGTACGTATTTCTAATGCCTTTTTATCGTATATAGGAATTGTGGCAGTGATTATGGGGGCGATTGTAATCTATCTCTTATCGCATAGGATTACTAAGCCTATTTTAGAATTAGTAGAGCTATCAAAAGGGATGTCTAATCTAGAGTTTGAAAAGAAGTACCAAGGAGATAGTGAGAATGAAATAGGGTTGCTAGGGGAAAATATGAATCAACTTTCTAGTAAATTACAGACCACAATACAAGAATTAAAGGTGGCTAATAATGAATTACAGCACGATTTAAAAGTGAAAAATGAAATGGAAATGTTACGTAAAGAATTTATTTCTAATCTTTCTCATGAATTTAAAACGCCAATTGCATTAATTCATGGTTATGCAGAAGGGTTAGTAGATGATGAAGAAATGGACATTGATAATCGAAAATTTTATTGTGAAGTAATTTTAGATGAAACGATGAAAATGAATCAAATGGTTCAAAAATTATTAACTTTAAATCAGTTAGAATCTGGTGTGGATCAAGTACAATTTGAACGATTTGATATGACGGAATTATTGGGTAATTACGTACAAAATTTAGAATTATTATTGTCGCAAAAAGAAATCACCTTAACTACTAATTGTTCAAAACCAATTTATGTTTGGGCAGATGAATTTCAAATAGAAGAAGTGATTCGTAATTATGTTAGTAATGCCATGAATCATGTGAAAGTTCCTAATCGCATTACCATTCGAGTGGAAGAGAGAGAAGAAAAAGTAAGAGTATGCATTTTTAATACAGGAGAACCTATTCCAGAAGAATCCCTGTCACAGATTTGGAGTAAATTTTATAAAGTAGATAAGGCAAGAACGAGAGAATATGGTGGAAGTGGAGTTGGTTTATCTATTGTAAAAGCCATTATGGAAGGCATGAATCAACTATATGGAGTGACAAACTATGAAGATGGTGTTGAATTTTGGTTTGAATTAGATCGAAAATAGCAAGTTAGTCTAAAATTCCACCAGATACTTTGTATCACGGAACGGCAACACGATTTGAACAGTCTATTGATGAAAACGGTTTACTTGCTCAAAATAGATTATATGTACCTGCTGTTTTTTTAAAGAAATGCAAATAAATAGAGAATATACAAGGAAAGAAGATTATGTCACCAAGAAGGTGATTTGTATTTTTCCTAAAATTAGAGCCGTAGGCTCTTTTTTTATGTATATTTTAAAAGTGAGAATTTTTTATATCATTATATATATCAGGATATTGTAATGCTAATAACTACTGATGTTACGAAATACAGATTAAAAATAGTTGCTTTTGATATAAATTTGTAGTCGGTGTGAAATTTAATTATTAATGAAATGATTGTAAACTTAGTTTGAAAACTAGTATAATAAAATAGTGTACAATGAAAGAAAAATAAGAAAGGTAAGCTAAAATGAGCACAGAAGATAATTATCACAACCAAAAAGAAACGAACTATATAAAAGAAACGATTGAAAATTGTGAGAATCTAGAAGACTTAAAAGAACGAGTATTTCCTTTGCTTTGTACACAAAGAGAGTTATGGGCAAGTAAAATCAATCAGATTTTAACAGAAAGTAATCATACGAAAACATCTTTTGCTCTGACTTGTGGAGTCAGTAGAGTGACCCTAGACAAGTGGTGTAAAGGTGCTTTGCCACGTAATAGAGAAACGTTTATGCGAATTGGTATGGTGGCACAATACGATATTGAACAGATGAATCAATTTTTGCAACGATATGGTCAGTATCCAGCTCTCTATTCTAAAAGTTTGGAAGATTGTATTTGTATGCATGTTCTACGACAAAAGAATGAAAAAGGGAATTATGAACAGTATCGTTATATTTTAGATAGAATGAAAGAAATTATGATAAGGAGAGAAGAAGATGATTTGGAAAATATTACAACTTATAAATTTGATGAACAAATAAATAGAATAGAAAGTCAAGAAGAATTAGAAAATTTCATTGCAGACAATACTGCTATATTTTCGTATGCTTATCATAAACTGTATGCCACTATTAAAATATGTCTTAATAGTAGTGTAGATAAATATAATAGTAGTATTTTTGAAATAGCTATGGGACAGGAGTGGTCCTCTTCTCTTAGACAATGTGTATCTTCAATTCGGCAAAATAAGTGGTATCCCACACGTAATAAAATAATTTCCCTCGGATTACATTTATGTATGGATCATGAACAGATAGATGAATTATTAGGATTAGCACATATGGAACCATTATGTGCCAAGAATATTTTTGAAAGTGTTATTTTATTTATTTTAGTAGATGCAAGCTTGAAAAATATGTGCAATAAAGAGTTAGAAGAATTTGACCCAGATGGATTGTGTCAGTATGCGGGAGAAGTATTAATAGAATTAGATTTACCAGAAATTAATGGATTTCTTTCAGAATTATCGAAAGACGAGGAGGAAGAATAGTATGAAAAATAATTTGATTATAATAGAAAGTGGACAGCTAAATACGTATGCATTAGATGATAAACGAGTTTGGAAAATTGGAAGACCTTGTAAAAATAATGCATTGGATATTAAGTTATATTCTATGACAATAAGCAGGCAACATGGAACTTTTGAAAATATGGATGGAATTTGGTTTTATATAGATAATTATGGAAAAAATGGAACAGTTTGCAATGGAAAGAGGATGAAATCTGGATTAAATGGTAGTATAAAACCAAAACTGTTAGAGCATGGAGATATTTTTGTATTTGGAGGAGGGGAAGAAGCAAGGATTAATGGGCAGACGGTTTGGGCATTATTTTCTACAAAAGAATACAATACCCCTTGGAATATCGTAGATACAAAAGGGTATACGATTTTAACTTTTTCAGATGGTGAGAAAATAGATAGTTATGAAAAGCCTGTAAAAGGGATGGTAGTGGAGCAACAAAAAGGAATTGGTATTTATATGGGAAATATCACTTATGTTTCTGGTGATTTGCAGGTTCAAGGGGGATAATGGTGCTAGAAAGAAGTGCGATAGAAGGAATCTTAAAAGAATTAGATGGGAAGGGACATATTTTTCCAGATTATGCTATAAAAAGAGAAGAAGGAAATCTTCAAAAGCTTAGTTTATTAGGAAGGGGAAGTTTTTCTTCTGTATATGAAATGATTTTAAAAGAGAATCCGGAAAAAAAGTATGCATTGAAAGTGATTGGTTTTGAAAAATATACCGTATCCCATGAGCGTTTTTTTGAAACCATGAGGCTACAAACAATATTAAGTCAAGAAACAGCTTATGTGGCGAAAGTGTTTGCAGTAAAAGAAATATTAGTGATGTTTCATGAAGAGGGAGTCATTGCACAACTTAAGGAAGTGGGAGAAAATACCAAAGATTCGATTTTAGAAGAAGATGGATTGTGTATTCAATTTATTCTAATGGAACAATTAGAAGATGTTATACAGCAAGGAAAAAGGCAACAGGTTACCTTGAAAGATGCTTCGCTTTACTTAGAAAAGAATGTAATACGATTTGCTATGGAAGTAGGAGATGCGATTCATAATGCACATAGTAATCATATATTACATAGAGATATTAAATTAGAAAATATATTTTGGGATATAACAAGTAAGACGTATAAATTAGGAGACTTTGGTATTGCAAAATTTCTAGAAGGTGAAAACGCAGAAACTATTATGTATACCAATGGTTACGGAGCACCAGAAGTGGAAAGCGGGCAACGTTATAATGAAACTGCTGATATCTATTCTTTTGGTATTACATTGTATTTATTACTGAATGATTTAGTCTTTCCTGGTGCACATGGATATTACCCTAATATGATACAATACCACCCAGAATTTATATTTCCTGCTCCGTGTAATGGATCAGAACAAATCACTCGAATCATTCGTAAAATGTGTTGCTATCATCGAGAAGAGCGATATCAAACTATGGCAGAGGTATTGTTACAACTGAGTTCTATTGATAAGAAGGAAGAACAAGTCGAGTTATTCGAATTAGAAGAAATGGCTACAGAAACTTATAAATCAAGTGAAGTTTTCATTAGAAACCATGAGAAGGAAGGAAACGTAGATAATAGAATAGAAAGAAAAAAGAAGGAAAGAATTTATAGAGAAATAGAAATGATAGATTATTGGAAATATTTTATTGGATTGACTATTGCATTTCTTTTTATGATGGTTGGAAAAGAGGAGGTGTTTTATTTATACCAATGGAATTTTTTAGTGTTGGCTTCTTTGGTTTTCATAGAAGGGATTTTGTTGCGATTAAAAGAATTACATCTTCTTTTTGGAAGTGTAGTGTTAGGAGGTATCTTATTCTCTATGTATTCTGTAGGAGTTACTGTTCCACATATGGTTTTGTTATTGGGAATAGGTACACAACTTCCTACCGTAGCATTTAGCGCAGGAATTACTATCGCATTATATGTAGGGTTGGCAGGTTACATAGAACAATATCTTAACACAGCTATATTAAATCGGGTAAATACTTATGGAGGCTTTGTGATAATGGCTGTAGTTGTATTTGGATTGATACAAGGAATCTTACAAACAAAGAGAGACTTTGGAGAAGAGATGCAGAAAGGGGAATATCTTAAGTTTATTTTGTGTGGGAGGATACTTCCGTTTCTTGTACTAGTTGGTTGTTTAATAGGAGAAAAATCATGATATATGGATGGACGAGAGAAGGAATCGAAGAGATTTTGATTCAAATAGAACAACAATCTTCTGTGTTGAAGCCGTATTATTTTACGTGTTCCAACGATAAATTGAAATTATTAGGCAGTGGTGGTTCGTCTTTGGTATTTCAAGGAAGTCATCTACGAAAAAAAAAGAGCACATATGCCATTAAAGTGATTCTAGAGGAAGTTAGTGAGCTGCCTGATAGTTTCGTATATGCATGTGACAGCAATATTGTAACAGTATACAATCGATTTGAAGTACGTATATGGATAGATGAAAATAATAAGGTGATTGAGGTGAAAAATAGGAGAGAAGTAAATGATGAGGAATATGTAGCAAAGGAATATCTTGATTTACAATTTTTTATTATGGAAGAGTTAGAACCTATTATTCACACAAATTGGATGAAAAAAAAGAAATTACTATTTGAAAAATTAGCAACGTATCAAGAGGAAGAAATTCTACAATTAGCATACAATATTGGAAAGGCATTAGCAGTAACTCATGAACGTAAATTATTACATAGAGATGTAAAATTGGAAAATATCTTTTACGATAGAAAAAAAGAATCTTACAAACTAGGTGACTTTGGGATTGCAAAAAAGACGAAAGAGGAAATGTCTGCAGTTACAGTTGCCTTCACAAAGGGGTATGGTGCACCAGAAGTAGTAACATCTTTAGAGGAAGCTTATGATCATACGGCAGATATTTACTCCTTAGGAATGGTATTGTATGTGCTATTAAATGACTTGAAATTCCCGGATTCAGATCATTATCATGTGAATGTTATCCAACAGTACACAGAAGGATATGTACTACCTAATCCGCGAAATGGCTCCAAGAAGTTGCATGGAGTTATTCGGAAAATGTGTGCCTTTAATCCAGACCAACGGTACCAAAGTATGGATGAAGTATTACATGAAATAGATGGAATTACCATAAGCCATGAAGTACAATTTAAGAAAACTCACAATTATGCTTCCTTAATTCTTGGAATCATATTTTGGTTAATAGGGGTAATTGGTTGGAATTTAATCTTTTATCCACAGATAGAATTGATACCTTCTCTCTCTCTCTATTTATTTTTTACAATAGCACTACTTAAGGGGGTAATGGGATTTAGAAATAAAGACACAATGGCTGTTAGTGTGATACTTTTTTGTATTAGTTGTTATCTACTGTGGGAAATAGGGTTTGGATGTGGTAAATTTTTACTCATAATAGGCGTGCTGTTTTCTGGAACTATTTCTTTTTTAAGTGCAAGTGCTTTTTTTGCCATAGTGACAACGAACCTTATGATCACTGTGGATGATATGATTGTAAATGATACAGAGTATACATGGGTAATGATACTGCTATTAATCTTATCTATGTTGTTATTATATGAGTATTGGATTATTAAACAAAAAGATCAAAATACTGTTTTGATATACTTTAAGAACAATCGGTATTGGAATTATAGTATGCTACTATTTTTTCTATACATGATATGTTGTGGGATCATGGAAATTGGTGATTTTGAATATTTAGCACAGGAATCTATCTATGCACGTATATTTCTTGCACCTTTTATGGGTTACCAATTTTCACTCATAGGTTTAGGGGGGATTTTGTTTTCCATTGCATGGGTAATGAGAGGGAAATTCTTGTGCAGATGGATGCAAAGGGAGTGAACTTACTATTTTATGGTAGTAAACTCACCGTCCCACGCTTAGAGGGAAAGTGAATTTACGCCAGATTATGTATAGTTGGATACATGTTTAATCCATAAAATACGCAACAGCTGTTGGAATGACTGGCAAAAATAGACAAACCCCAAATACCATGATTGATAAATAT
>JAWXVF010000097.1:0-10059 GCA_044425555.1 Eubacteriales bacterium | reverse complement strand
CCTGGATCAGCATCTGCAATATCTGGTATTAAACTTGCAGAAGGTGGGCTAATATCAATAATCTTACCTAACATTGATGATAACGAGGTTGCCGAGGATCCCATCATCTGATTCATAGCTTCCGATATAGCACTTAAATGAATCTCACTTAACTCTCCATCCGTATTGGTTCCATCACCACCCATCATCAAATCTGTGATGATCTTCACATCGTTTTCTTTTAACACTAGCATATTGCTACCATCTAATCCAACGGTATATTTAATCTGAACGAAGACACACGGCTTTTCATATTCTACCGTTAACGATTCCCAATCTGTGACAGTTACACTTGGAATTGTAATATTAACCTTTCGATTCAACAAAGAATTTAATGTTGTTGCTGAAGTTCCCATACAAATATTGGCTACTTCTCCCACTGCATCACATTGTATTTCCGTTAAAGTAGCATCACCTGAATTACTTTCATTACTTTCGGTTGTTGGTTCGGAAGCTGCCGACTCTTCTGCTGAAGCATTTAAGAGTGCATTGATCTCATCTTGCGATAACATTCCATCCATTTTCTATTATTCCCCCTCTCCAATCACCGAGGTGACTCTTACTGCATATCTATCTTTATTCGTACCTGGTAAAGCGGTGAATTTTCTTATATCGCCAACGAAAATGTCTAATTCTTTCTCTACATGAGAATCTAGGCGAATCACATCCCCCACTTGTAAATTCATAAAATCTGTAACAGTAATTGCAGATTCTCCTAGCGTTGCACGAAGTGGAATGTTCACCCGTTCAATCGATTCTTCAATATATTCCCCGAAGCTATGTCCATCACCATTGTGAATAGATGTAAACCAGAACTTTGTATTTAACTTATCAATAACATTTTCTAATGTCATATGTGGTAAGCATATATTCATAAGACCACTCACATTACCCACTTCAATATTTAAGGTAACAATGGCCATCATTTCATTCGGCGATAAAATCTGTGCAAATTGTGCATTAGTCTCTACTACTTCTAGAACAGGATTCAATTCTACCACATTCTTCCAAGGCTCTCTAAACAACTGTACACATACCACGATAATTCTCTCTAGAATTAATAACTCTATCTCCGAAAACTCTCGATTCTTCTCAAGTGGCGTTCCATCACCACCTAGCAAACGATCCACTATGGCATACGCCAAAGTAACCGAAATCTCCATAATAATCTTTCCCGATAATGGGGCAAAATTAACAATTCCCATTAATGTAGGTGTCCCTAGAGCATTAATAAATTCTGAAAAAGTGACTGCTTCTGAACTCATTACAGAAACTTGTACATTCTTTCTTAAATATCCCGGTAAATTCGTGGAAAGCAACCTACTATAATGTTCAAATATAATCTCTAGTGTACGTAAATGCTCTTTAGAAAACTTAGCTGGTCGCTTGAAATCATATTCCATAATCTTTCGAACATCTTCTCTTTGTTGCATTTCGTCTACATCTGCACTCCCCGTACTTAAAGATTGTAATAAACTATCAATTTCATTTTGGGATAACACATCTCCCATAGTTACTCACCTCCTCCTTCTCTCATTCTCATCAAGTTATTGAGGAGTTATCTCCACAAAAGATACATCGAATATTACATCCGATCTAAACAATGATTGTACTTTTTCCAGTATTTCTAGCTTAATCTGTGCTTGTTCATTGGTAGCTTGATCAATTGATTTGCCAGAAAACACTTCTATAATAGCATCCTTGATCAACGGATCTTTATCAAGCATCGCTGTACTTATAGATGCATAATCACTATGTTGACTGTTCATAGAAAAAGAAGTCTTCACTAATACAAAGTGTGGTATTCCATCTTCCCCTGTTTTCAATGCAATCGTCATAGTGTCCTCAATATTGTGCAATACAATATCTTCAATAGCAACAGAAGAAGCCCCCGTCATCTCTCCGTCTAACTCTATGGCTATTATTCTTGCTACATCACTAATTAAATCTGAAGTAGCATTGGCCGTACCTGTTACACTAATCATCATAATGAATGTTACTGCTAAGTTTACAATTAATAACGCTAATATTAGTATTGAAATTAAATTCTTCTTCATCTCGTCTCCTCTGCTACCTTAATAAGAACTTAAGGAATGGTATATTTTGATTTCTACTCTTCTATTTAATGCCCTACCTTCTGCTGTCTCGTTCGTAGCAATCGGTACATATTCCCCTCTACCCGAATGTTTCATAATAGACGGTTCTAGATTCGTTACTTCCATAAAGAAGTCGAATACACTTAGAGCACGAAAACTACTTAACACATCGTTACTTGTAAAATACCCACTATTAATAGGCACATCATCTGTATGTCCTTCTACTTCAATAATAGATTCTGCATACTTTTCAAGAATCGTTCCAACTTTTTCTAGAGTTACTTTCGCTTCCTCTTTTAGTTTATCACTTCCTGAGTCAAATAACAAGGCTCCATTTAATGCCAGCAATACATATTGCGTATTAAATGTTAAATCAATTAATTCTGCAATATTCTGAGATTCCAATTCTTGCTGAATCGCTTCTGCTAATTTCTCAGACTCCTTGAGCTTCTCTGCTTCTAGTTCTTCTCGTAACTCCTCAATGGTAGTCTCATGCTCACTTTCATGCTCATAATCACTATCATTGTCCTTAGTATTCTCAGAACCTACACTACTACTACCTTCTGTTACTTTTCCTAGACTATTCAAGTAAGTATCTAAATCTGTTAATTGTTCCATACCATTTGTAATAAATACTTCTTCTCCAATAGCTGCTGATCCACCTTGAAAAATATTAAAGGTTTGAGAAAAGGATTCTACAATCATTTCAAACTTCTCAGCATCCACACTAGACATCGAAAATAATAATACAAAGAAACATAGGAGAAGATTCATTAGATCCCCAAAGGTACCCATCCAAGCAGGACACCCTGGTTCTGCTTCATCTTCAACTTTCTTCTTACTCACCGCCTTCACCTCCACTTTCACCAACTTGAGTACGTTCTGTAGGAGATAAGAATGATTTCAACTTCTCTTCAATAACACGTGGATTCTCACCTGCTTGAATAGAGAGTAATCCCTCTATCATAATCTCTTTCTCCATCATCTCATCACTATTCTTAAACATCAACTTCTTAGAAGTTGGTATTGCTACCCAGTTCGCTATTAAGGATCCATATAAAGTAGTAAGAAGGGCAACCGCCATAGCAGGTCCAATAGAACTTGGATCATCCATGTTCTGTAACATATTTACAAGTCCTACTAGGGTACCAATCATCCCCCATGCAGGTCCCATTGATGCCACATCTTGCCAGAAACCACTAAGCTTCTTATGCCTCACTTCTATGTTAATCATCTCAGTCTCCATAATTCCTCTGATTAATTCTGGATCCGTCCCATCGACGATTAATAAAATCCCCTTTTTAATAAAAGGATCCCCTGACTCACTGGCTGCTTCTTCTAAAGCTAACAGACCTTCCTTACGAGCCAAGTTTGATAAATCTATAATTTTCTGTATAATTGTAGGTGCACTCGACACCGATGCTTTCATAATTAATCCAAATGCCTTCAATCCAGCTAAATACTGCTTCAAAGGATGTGCTATCAAAACTGCTGAAAAAGCTCCTCCAATTGTAACAAGAACAGATACCGCATCTAAAAAATTAAATAATGCTGAGAATCCCTCTAACACAATGGCAAATATTACGAAACCAATACATAATATAAACGCTACTAATGTTGCTATATCCACAATGTTCACCTAATTCTGCATATAACCTGCAAAAATTTCCTTTCTATACGATTTTACTAGATTTTCGACAAATTGTCTACTTTCTTTTACAATAATTTTTCTTCCTGTTGTAAGTGTGATAATGGTATCGGGTGTTTCTTCGATAATTTCTATTAAATCGCAATTCACTACCAACTTCTCATCATTTAATTTCGTTACTTCAATCATCTATCTCTCCCTCTTAACAATTGTATGTATTATTGAGGTACGCTGCATATTGTTAAGATTTATAGGATGTGAATAGAGAAGGAACACATCCTTACTCCTCTATTCATCCTATTACATAGAAACTATCGTTTCAAATTGGTTAATTCTTCTAATAAACTATCGGATACTGTAATAATTCTACTACAAGCTTGGAACCCTCTCTGTGTAGTAATCATCTCCGTAAACTCTCTTGATAAGTCTACATTACTCATCTCTAAAGTTCCTGTCTTCATAGCTCCACCGTTCGCAGAAATATCTTCTCCAATTCCATCAAATTCTCCTGAGTTCAATGTTGCTTGGTATAAGTTATCTCCAATCTTCTCAAGACCTGATGGATTCGCAAAGTTTGCTACTGCAATCTGTCCTAATAATCTCATCATACCATTGTCATAAGAAGCGTAAATCATTCCATTCGTCTGAATAGAAATTCCAGATAATGCTCCTAATTGACGACCTTTTCCTAATCCTGAAATATCTCCGTTGGTTGCACTTACAGTAGACGTTCCATTATTATCATACATAGATGAAGTCGAGAAGTCAATAGTAATATCTGAGAAGTTAGCATATCCTGGGAAATTTAAGGTGATATCTGTAATCCCTGTACTTCCAATATGGCTAAATAACCCTGTGTCTGTATCGTAAGTAGCAACGCAACCATCGAAGGTTCTCTCCACTACTTGTACGGTAGGATCATTGTTCACGTCATTGCCTTCATGTAAAGCACTGATATAACCACCACTTAAAAGATCATACACTGTTGATGTACCTAATGGATCTGATGTACTATTTGGATCTTCTACAGTATAATTAGAAAATGTTTCCCAGTCACTAACACCATATAACTGGGCAATAGCGTCCATCATCTCTGTATTATCTACATCCACAGTTGTGGTTGTTAAATTAATAGTTTGTTCAACACCATCAGCATCTGTATATGCGAAAGTCGTTAAATCCACAGAAGAATTAATAGAAATCTCAAATTGATCTGTTATTGTTGTGCTACCTCCCAAATTAATATTAGGGTACAAATCTAATATTGAATTATTGTTAGAATCTAACATATCAATAAATTCAATAGCGTATTCTCCTGTTTCTGCTGTTTCAGAAGTAGCTTTAACAGAAATCTTCGCGGTATAACTATATCCAAGATTATCGTATACCTTTAAGTTCATAATCTTACCTGTGGAACTGTTTACATCTGTATCGTTCTTATCAATAATTCCTGAGATATATGCTAGAGAAGTTGCTTCTGGTTCATATGTCATGTTCTCTGGGCTTAATACGGTAAGTGGTTCTACCGTATCTTTCTTAATATTCGTACCATCTTCATCTACTCCCCAACCCATAACATTATAACCATTACTTGTCATAGCAAGATTTCCTGCCGCATCCACATAGAATGCACCAGCACGAGTAAAGTAATTATTTACTCCATCACTTACTACGAAGAAAGAATCTCCTGTTAATGCAATATCAAATGGATTTCCTGTAGATTGATCGGCACCTGCTGTTGCAACTGATGTACTAATAGCAGCCGATTTCACCCCAAGACCAATCTGTCTTGCATTGGTACCACCAAGACCTGTTTCTGCATTTGGTCCTGAAGCACTTTGTGTTGTTTGGTACATAAGTTCACTAAATGTAATCGAACTTGATTTAAATGCGACTGTATTTACATTCGCTATGTTATTACCGATAACATCCATCTTAGTCTGGTGTGTAGAAAGACCTGATACACCAGAATACAATGATCTCATCATAATTATGACCCTCCATTATGTGTTGCCGTTTCGTGTTCCTTCTATCATTCTAGAACATAGCCTCCTTGTTAGGTCCAGCTATACAATTACGGCACCATCAATATTTGTATATATTTGCTCGTTAGTTTGCTGTTGATCCATTGCTGTAATCACTGTACTATTAGGTACATTTACAATAAATGCTAATGAATCCATAAGAATTAATGATTCATTAATTCCCTTTGCACTTGCTTTGACAGTTGCCTCGTTTAATCTATTTAATTGATCTTGTGTCAATTCAATATTACGGTCTGTTAAACGATTAGACGCATGTTTCGAGAATTTCAATTCATTCGTACTAGCATTAATGTTTAACTCTAATATTTCTTGAAAACTCTGCGTATTCTGCTGTAAGTTTTGTGCTGTTTGACTACTTGTTAAGTATTCATTTTGTAACTGTTCGATGGACAGATAACCATTGTTTTGAATCTTCATATGCCTCCTCCTTGAGAATGATTATTCTTCACTTGTTTATACTTCTGCTTCTGTATCACCTGCTTCTGTATCTACCTCTACATCTGTATCACCATCTTCTGTATCCACCTCTTCATCTGTATCCACTTCTGTGTCACTATACAATAAGTTTAATTCATCCATTTTATCTCTGTATTCTTCTAACATTTCCTGGAATGTAGTTCCTATGAATGTTAATTCATAATCACTGAAACTATCGTATTCATCTAGCAATGCTTGCACATCCTCCATATCATCTTCCGTAAGTTGTGCTGCAGAAGGTAGTGCTTGAAAGTTAATCATCCATTCGTAGGTAGAATCTGCTGCATTTAAGTAGGTAGAATCTGCTACAGAATCTAAATCATCCAATGAATATAGGGAGCCATTAACAGATAATAGTGGTACTCCATTTTCAATCTGTACATAATCAACTGGACCACGTACATAAGTGGTTAGCCCTGTATACTCACTTGTTACTTTTAATATTACCTCTTCTCCTACTAAGGCACTTGCACGCTGTAAGTCCATAGAAGCAGATAAGTTTTGCATCTGTTCTAATTCAGAGAATGTTGCTAATTGTGCAATGTATTCCGTATTAGAAGTTGGCTCTAGTGGATCTTGGTATTGCATCTGCGTTACTAGCAATTGTAAGAACGCATCTTTATCTAGGGAGCTACCACTACTTGTTGATGTAGATGTACTTGTCGTACCGTTATTGGTAATAATTCCATCTGTTACACTTGCAATCGACATATTTGTTCCTTTCCATTGATTCTACAATTAAGCCGTATAATCAACTGTGTTACCGTTTTCTTTCATCATTTCTACTGCTAGTTGTTCTTCTTCTGACAATATTTCTTCTAAGTCTTCTAAATCGCCTAGGTTCAAATTGACTCTTCGTTTGCTACTATTGGTTTGTTCGTCTTGCTCTTGATTTGGTTCGTGTTGATCTAATTCTCTCTCAAATTCATGAGTAGCAACTGTTACCTCAATCGCTTGAATCTTCAAACCATTTTCTTGCAATGTATCACGAAGTTGTACCATCTGGCTTTCAATCACTTCTTTTGCAATTTCAGACTCGGCTCTAAATTGAGCTGTTAATTGACCATCTTGTAATGCTACTTGTACATTTACCGTACCAAGACTTGCAGGTTGTAATTGAATTTCTAATTCTGTTACAGTAGGATTTGCATTGATTTTAATATATTCTACTAATTGTTTTAGAATATGTTCTGAAGTTCCTGTTTCCATTACTTCATCATTGTTAGCTAATATAGCGTCTAATCTTTGCTCTACTTGTGACATTACACCTACGATTGGTGTGTCTTCGCCTGTTTGATTCGCACTTTCTTGATTGCTATTACCAGAGAAATTAGAGTTTTCTTGTTCTCCACTAGTCTGAGTTTCTTGTTGTACACTAATCAGAGCTTCTTGTGTTCCCCCTTGATTTGTTGACAAAGATTCGTCATCCACTTCTTCTCCAACTACAATTTCATTCACTTCTTTCGATTCGTTGGTTAATTGCTTCATCTGTTCTAATACAGCTGTTAGATCATCTTCTGTAATTCCAAATTCTGCCAATAGACTATTCTTCACATCCGTTGCCATATCCGTCAAATTTTGAAATGTTGCATATAAATCTTCATCAGTAAGTAACGTCATTACATCTGTTTCCCCTGATGCATTTGCTAATAAAAGCGAAAGATTTTCTACATTTAATAAATCCACATCTGTTAAGCCAAGCTCATCCATTAGTCCATTCACTTCGTCTAAGGTAATCCCCATAGAACTAGCGATTGTTTCTTTTATATCATTTAGTTGTGTGGCAACTTCACCTTCTAATCCAGATACATCTTTCGTTACATCAGTACGTCTTGTTTTGTCTACTTTGCGAAACTTATCATTTGCTTTCGTAGTATCTACATTCGTAGATTTCGTAGAATCAGTACCATTTTTCGTATCTCTTGTTGCATTTTGACTAGTATCTACATTGTTTTGATTATCACTAGAACTTTGATTCATAAATTGTGAAAAATCATTCTGACTATAAGTAGATTGTACATTGGCTAAATTGCTAGTAGCATCTGCAAATAAGTCACTGCCGATACTTCCAATTGTTCCTGTCATGTTCCGTCCTCCTTTCCTTCTTATTTGCGGGAAAATCCCTTTTATTATAATCGGCCAAGCCGTTATAATCTAATTATTCATTCCTTACGAAGCTGGGTCCATAATCTTTGTAATTCGCGCTGCTACTTCTGCGTCCATTACTCCAAGAATTGCTCCCCGATCTGTTGTAGACATTACATCTAAAATTCTTGCTACTAAAGCCAAATCGTTAGTCATCGCTTCAAAAATCGCTGCCGCTTCTTTTGGCTTCATCTCCGAATACGCCTTAGCATACTCTTTTACTTCTTCATTCTCTTCGATTTGTTGCACAACTTGTTTGTACAAGTATTCAGCGGTAGTTGGATCTATGGCTTCATAGTAAAGTTGGTATGCTTCTTCACCAGGTCCATTATCTGCATAGATTACTTCCTCATAGAATTGTGTTTTAATCTTTTGAAATTCCACTTGACTACTTTCAAATGATTGCAGTCTTGTAATCTCAGACTTCAATGTCACAATATCAGCATTCGCAGTACTCACTGCAGCTTGAGCCGTTTCTAGTTCACTTCGCAATCTTTCTATTTCTGCAACAGCTGTATTCAAACTCGTATAACCTGAGTAGGAATTTGGATCATTCGTTTCTGTTACACCACCCGATGGTAGAATATGCTGAATAACTGGCACATCTTTTAGTACTGGTGTAAGCACACTTGAGGCAAATCCACCCACGTCTAATTTAATTAACAATCCTAAAATTACTAGCCAAATTGCAACAATTACAATAGTCACAAGTACGGTAGAGATAGGGCTATCTGGTTCTGACCCATCTAATTTCGCTTCTTCTTTCGCCAAATCTTTCGCTCGTTGCTTCGCTAATTTCTTTTGTAATTTTGCTTCTTTTTTACTTTCTTCTGCCAATGTTTTATCCTCTATCTTACAAAGTTAATCTTTTCTTTGTCCATATTGGTAACTTGTTAATTCATCTATTTCTACCATTTCATCTGCTTTTAATGTTTCTTTGAACTGTTCAAATTCTCGTTCTTTTAATTGTTCATAAGTCTTTCGCTCTTTCATCATTTCTGCGAATTTCTCTTGTTCTTTATCTGCTCGCTTCTTAGCATTTACGATGGCTCTCTTTTGGTCTAGAATCCTATTTTCAATATATTTGATTTCCGCTTGATTATGCAATAATTCACGAACTTGCAAAGTTTCTTTTCTATTCATCTTCGTCTTTTCGTAAATATCCAAGCTATAATTATCTAGTTCTACTAACATCTCTTCTTCTTCATTTAAAATGCGTTTTGCATTCATAAATTCATTCTTTTGTTGATTCTCGAACTTACGTTTAATCTCTAACACATTATTCAATCGAAAAGTAAATTTAGCCACTGGTTATCTCCTTATTGCTAATCCACGTCATTGCCAAATATATTTCTTAACATATCTAAGGTCTCTTCTACGGTAATCTTCTCTCCTACTTCTTGTAGCAAGAATTGATTAATCGTATCTATCTTAGAAATAGCATCGTCTATCTTAGCACTAGATCCTTGTTTGTAAGCACCAATGTTAATTAAATCTTCTGCCTCTTGGTATACTGCCAACACACTTTTTACCTTACCAGACAATTGCTTATGCTCTTTCGTAGAAATCTGAGACATACACCTTGAAATACTCTGCAAAACATCTATTG
>JAWXVF010000096.1:0-10060 GCA_044425555.1 Eubacteriales bacterium | reverse complement strand
AAGTCTGGACAAAGATTATTTGAGCAAAATGCAGGAGGTGCTCCTGCAAATGTTTTAATGACCTTGAAAAAGTGTGGAATGTATGGAGCCTTTATTGGAAAAGTAGGGGATGATATGCAGGGTCACTTTATAAAGAGAATATTTGAACAAGCCAAGATTGATACAAGTGGTTTAGTTATGGATCAAGAAGCTTATACTACCCTTTCTTTTATTTCTCAAAAAGAAAATGGAGAGCGTAAGATTTCTTTTGCAAGAAAACCAGGTGCAGACACAAGGCTTGAGAAGAAAGATGTGAAAGTTGCCTTATTACGAAAATGCAAAGTATTACATATAGGGGCTGTTTCTTTAACAGAAGAAGGGGCAAGAGAAGCTACTTTATTTGCTATACAAGAAGTGAAAGAAAATGGGTATACTATTTCCTATGATCCTAATTATCGGGAAAGCTTATGGAAATCAAAAGAAGAAGCAAAGGAAGTAATGGGCTCTATGTTACCATATGTAGATATTATTAAGGTATCTAAGAAAGAGGCAATGCTTATTACAGGGGAATCTAGAGTAGAACAGGCAGCAGTAAGATTAAAAGAAGAAGGCATACAAGTAGTGGTCATTACATTAGGGGAAAATGGCTCTTATGTTTGTAATGAAGACGGTGGATTGTATGTAAAAGGATTTCAAGCTGCTGTGGTAGATACCACAGCAGCAGGAGATGCATTTTGGGGAGCATTTCTTTCTAAGTTGTTAATGATTTCAAAGAAAGTACAAGATGTTTCATTAGAAGAACTAGCAGATTGTGCGTTATTTGGAAATGCGGTAGCAAGCCTATGTGTAGAAAAATTTGGAGGGATTCAAGCCATTCCAGATTTTGAATCGGCAAAGAGTCGCTACTTAGAATCCGTTGTGAAATAGAAATGAAGGGGAATATGAAAGAAAAGATTGTATTAATTGATGGACATAGTATATTAAATCGTGCGTTTTATGGAGTGCCAGATTTGACGAATCACCAAGGGCTTCATACGAATGGTGTATTTGGATTTTTAAATATTTTATTTAAAATAGTCGAGGAAGAAAAGCCACAGTATTTAGCAGTGGCTTTTGATGTGAAAGCACCTACCTTTCGTCATAAACTTTATGAAGATTATAAAGGGACAAGAAAGGGAATGCCAGAAGAATTAAGAGAGCAAATTCCTCTTATAAAAGAAGTATTGCAAGCTATGGGAATTGTTATGGTAGAACAGGCTGGATATGAAGCAGATGATATTCTAGGAACCATTGCTATGAATTCAGAGAGAGAAGGTTTGGCAGTTACTTTAGTATCAGGGGATCGTGACTTGTTACAAATTGCTACGAAAGAAATCAAGATTAAAATTCCTAAGACAAAGGGTGGGAAAACAGAAACTTTCGATTACTATGAAGAGGATGTATTGGCAGAATATGAGTTGAATACCAAACAATTTATTGAGTTAAAAGCATTAATGGGAGACACAGCTGATAATATTCCAGGTGTTCCTAAGGTGGGCCAAAAGACAGCAACAAGTCTTCTTTTGACATATGGAACGATAGAAGGAATCTATGAACATATTGAGGAAGTGACTAAGAAAAGTATTAGGGAATCTCTAATAGAACATAGAGCATTAGCCCAATTAAGTAAAGAATTAGCTACTATTAAGGTGGATTGTGAATTACCAGATATTCGAGAAAGTTCTAGGATTGGGAATTTTTACACCAAGGAAGCATATGAAGTATTTAGACGATTAGGATTTAAAAATTTATTAAATCGTTTTGCACAAGACGAAGCGAAGGCAGAAGTAGTGAAAACATTTATGAATGTGACTACGATGGCTCAAATGGAAGAAGTATTTTGTAATGCACAAAAGGAGCAACGAATTGCTATTTATGTGCTTAATGATTCAAGTAAGGTAGAAGATTTAGTAGGTATTGCACTTGCTTGGAAGAAGGAAGAAGCTTATCATATAGGAGTGAGCGAGAATATATCAGCTCAAATACTACTAGATAAGGCAAGTCAATGTATACGCATTTTTCAAGAACGAAGAGAAGCACATAATATTCTTACGTTTCGATCTAAGGAATTATATGAACAATTAGGTATGCTCCATGCTACAGGAGTGTGTGATCTACAAATAGCAGCGTATTTAATTAACCCATTGAAAAATGATTATGAAATTGAAGATATAGCCAATGAATATTTAAGTTATATGATACCAACGAAAATAGAAGTGTTTGGAAAACAATCTATGAAATCCTATGCAAAGAGCCTTGTGGTAGAAGATGTAGCCACTCATCTTTGTAATTATGCAGGTCAAATAGTCTGTACTTGTATGGAAGCATATGAACCGATTGTGGAACGATTAGAAACGTATGGGATGTTATCATTATTAGATACTTTAGAAATGCCATTGTCTTACATTTTGTATCAGATGCAACGAGAAGGAATTCTTGTACAAAAGGAAGCTTTAAAACAATACGGGGAAGATTTGATAGAGAGAATCGAGGAATTAGAAGCTTCTATTTATGAGAGAGCAGGAGAGACTTTTAATATTAATTCGCCTAAACAATTAGGAGAAATCTTATTTGAACGCTTAGAAATGCCAGGAGGTAAGAAGACAAAGACTGGCTATTCGACGGCAGCGGATATTTTAGAGAAATTAGCACCAGATTATCCAATTGTTACAGAAGTGTTAGAATATCGTACCTTAGCTAAGTTGAAATCCACGTATGCCGAAGGCTTATTTAAATGTATTGAGGAAGATGACCGTATTCATAGCCATTTTAATCAAACCATTACGGCAACAGGTCGTATTAGTTCCACAGAGCCAAATCTACAGAATATACCAATGAGAATGGAGTTGGGGAGACAAATTAGAAAGGTCTTTATTCCTAAGGAAGGATTCATATTTGTAGATGCTGATTATTCTCAAATTGAACTTCGTATATTAGCCCATATGTCAGAGGATGATAAGTTGATTCAAGCTTATAGAGAGCAAGAAGATATTCATAGATTAACTGCATCGCAAGTATTTCATACTCCATTTGAGGAAGTAACAGACTTGCAGAGAAGAAATGCGAAGGCTGTTAATTTTGGAATTATCTATGGAATTAGTGCTTTTGGATTAAGCCAAGATTTAAGTATTACGCCTAAGGAGGCAGATCAATATAGGAAGCAATATTTTGCTACGTATCCTAAGGTTAAGGTGTTTTTAGATACTCTAATAGAAACGGCAAAAGAGACAGGAGCAATTGCTACTTTACTTGGAAGAAGAAGACCATTGCCAGAGATTCAGTCTAGTAATTTTATGCAACGTTCTTTTGGGGAACGTGTTGCTATGAATTCTCCAATTCAAGGGACAGCAGCAGATATTATTAAGATTGCTATGTTAAACGTATACAATGCATTAGAAGAAAGGCAATTACAATCAAAGTTAATCTTGCAGATTCATGATGAGTTATTATTAGAAGTAGCTATAGAGGAAGTAGAAGAAGTAAAGAAATTATTGGAAACAGAAATGAAGGCTGCTATGAACTTAGCAGTGGAATTAGAAGTGGAAGCACATTCAGGCGTGAATTGGTATGAGGTTAAATAAATATAATGGCTAAAGTTATAGGAATTACAGGGGGCATCGGAGCGGGTAAGTCATTAGTAATAGAATACTTAAAAAATACGTATTCTTACACAATTATCAAAGCTGATGAAGTAGCACATCTTGTAAAAGAAAAAGGACAATGTTGTTATGAGCCGTTAATTGCATTATTAGGAGAAGAGGTACTACAATCTAATGGAGAAATCAATCGCGAGAAAATGGCTACTATGATTTTTCAAGATCCAGTATTATTAAAGAAGGTAAATGAATTGATTCATCCAGCAGTAAAAGAAATGATTCTAAATGCCATCCAAAAAGAGACAGGAGCCTATATCATTATTGAAGCAGCGTTATTAATTGAGGATGGATATCTTTCTTATTTAGACGAATTGTGGTATATTTATGCTAGTGAGCAAGTGCGCAAGAATCGCTTAATGAAAACAAGAGGGTATGAGCAAGAGAAGATTTATAAGATTTTTCAAACACAACTAGCAGAAGAATTATACAAAGAGCATAGTGATTATGTAATTGATAATTCTACAACACAAGCAGCTTTGTTTGCACAAATAGATGATATTATGAAAAGAACGACAGTATGATTTTGAGAAAGGTACAGGTATGGGTATGAGTATAAAACAAAATGTAAAGCAGACTGGGAGTTTAGTATTTGGATTAGATATTGGAACGAGAAGTATTGTAGGTACTGTGGGGTATAAGGCAGATTCTCAATTTATTGTAGTATCACAAGTGGTAGAAGAACATACGACCCGTTCTATGTTAGATGGGCAGATTCATGACATTCCAAAAGTAAGTGAAACCATAGCCAAAGTAAAAGAACGATTAGAGAAACATCTAAGAAAAGAATTAAAAGATGTATGTATTGCGGCAGCAGGTAGAGTATTACAAACCATTACGACTAGAGCAGACTTACGATTGCCAGAAGAAAAAGAAATTACGCAAGAAGACATTTATAATGTAGAATCTTTAGGGGTAGAACACGCTTATGAAGAACTTTCTCAGATTAATCAATCAAAAGATAAGTTCTATTGCGTGGGTTATTCCATTATGCGTTATTATTTAAATGACTTACCTATTGCTAATTTATTGGGACATAAAACAGATACTATATCTGCAGAATTGATTGCGACCTTTTTACCAAATGATGTAGTAGAAGGATTGTATCAAGCAGTGGAAAAGGCAGGATTAGAAGTGGTGAATCTTACCTTAGAGCCTATTGCAGCTATGCACGTTGCTATACCTGATAAATATAGAATGTTAAATATTGCATTAGTAGACGTGGGAGCAGGTACTTCGGATATTTGTTTAACGAAAAGTGGTAGTGTAGTAGCATACGGTATGATTCCTTGTGCAGGGGATTCTTTAACAGAAGTAATAGCAGAGCATTGCTTGGTGGATTTTAGTACAGCAGAGATGATAAAACGAGGAATTGCTGAGAAAGAATCTATAACCTATAATGATATTATGTTGTTACCACAGACTATTACGAAAAGCGATGTGCACACCTTAACGGCTTCTCATATAGATAGTATGACCCAACAAGTGGCACAGAAGATAATTGAATTAAATGCAGATAAGCCAGTAAGTGCAGTTTTTGTCATTGGTGGGGGTGGAAAGTATGAAGGATATACGCAGCTACTAGCAAGACACTTAGGAATTCCAGAAGACCGTGTGGCATTACGTGGATTTGAAGTGATGCAAGATATTGTATTTATTCAAAAAGAGATTAAGAAAGACTCTTTATTAGTAACACCAGTAGGAATCTGTATGAGTTTCTATGAACATAATAATAACTTCTTATATGTATCCTTAAATGGGAAAAAGGTGAAGTTATATGATAATGGACAATTGACCATGGTAGATGCCATTATGCAAGCGGGGATTTCTAATGACGATCTATTTGCAAAGCGAGGAACTTCTATTCACTATCACTTAGATGGCAAATTAAAAGTAGAACGTGGTGAAATGGGTGAAGCAGCAGTGATTACTTGTAATGGAGAGTCGGCAGATTTACATACCCAGATTAAGGCAGGAGATGCAATTATTCTAACGCCGTCAACAGAAGGGAAAGCAGCAGAACTTTTAATTCAGAAATTCCAAGAATTACAATCCAATATTACTGTAAATGTAAATGAGCGAGTAGTAGAGCTTCCTATGTTTGTAATGGTAAATGGTGCATTACAAACAGAATATTATGAAGTACAAGAACATGACCAAATTGAATTACTTACTTATTATACTGTGCAACAATTATTAGAGTGTATGGATTTAATGGAACATTGTAAAAAAGAAATTTATGTAAACCACGCATTGTCTGATATGACTGCAAAAGTATATGACCGATTTACCGTAACGATTACAGAACGTTTTGTAGATGCTTCAAGTAAAAAAAGAGACATAGAAGAAGAAAGTAGAGAAGAACTTGTAGAAGAATCGAAAGAACAAGAAGTAGAGGAGACCATTACTACAACAGAACATAATACAAGTGAAGTGGTTAAAGAAAGTGAGAATTCTAAAGAAGGTACACAAGAAGATATAGAGAGTCAGCTAGAACAGAAACAAGAGCATATAGAATTATCGACAGAAGGTGATGTGGACTTGAATCAAGAGGTGCCAGAGAAATATGAGCCAGCAATTGGAGTGAAAAATTCGATTCTGGCTAAGGAAGAATCGAAAGCAGTCAACGAGGAATTAGAAGTAATAGAAATATTGGTTATGGTAAATGGAACACCAACTCGTTTGAATGGAAAATCAGAATATGTATTTGTGGATGTGTTTGAAGCGTATCATTTTGATCTGACCCAGCCAAATGGAAAAGAAATTATTACGAACTTAAATGGAGTAAAGGCAAAGTATTTAGAAGTATTAAAAGATGGAGACGTAATTGAACTTGGTTGGCAAGACTTATAAACTATGGAATCCATAGAGAGGGAGATACCATAAGATGAAAATAGGTAGTATAGCCAGTGGAAGTGATGGAAATTGCATTTATGTAGGAAGTGAACAGACAAATCTCTTAGTAGATACGGGGATTAGTGGTGTGCGAATACGAAAAGGCTTAGAGGAGTATGGGCTTACTATGGAGGAAATTCATGGAATTTTAATCACACATGAGCATATTGATCATATAAAGGGATTAGGTGTATTATCAAGAAAATATCATATTCCAATCTATGCAACACAGGGGACAATTCATGCTATACAAAAGAAAAAATCGGTTGGCAAAATTGAAAATATTTTATTTCGTAACATAGAAAAGGAAGAGCATTTTCTAATAGGAGACATAGAAGTTTATGCACTACCTATTTCTCATGATGCTGCTGATCCAGTGGCATTTCGTATGGAAGGGGAAGGAAAGAAGATTGCAATTGTAACAGATTTAGGGTACTATGATAAGCGAATGATAGAGCAGTTACAAGGACTAGATGTTATTTTATTAGAGTCTAATCATGAAGAAACTCTAGTAGAAGTAAGTTCGTATCCTTATGAATTAAAAATGCGTGTATTAGGAAAACAAGGACATTTATCGAATGCAAATGCAGGACGTTTTCTACGAGAAATATTACATCCTAATATGCAAAAGATTATTTTGGGACATTTAAGTAATGAGAACAATATGCCACATTTGGCATACGAAACGGTTCGACTAGAGTTGACCATGTCACAGACACATAAAGAAGGCATGGAATATCCACTAATGGTAGCAAAGAGAAGTAGTGTCACAGAAATAATAGAATTATTATAAACAAAATAGAAGGAACAAAATGAAGGTAGTAAGAAAGGGATACTGACAACATGAACAAAACAATTATTACAGTAGTAGGAAAAGATACCGTAGGAATTATAGCAAAAGTGTGTACATATTTAGCCAATAATCAAGTGAATATTTTGGATATATCTCAGACAATAGTGCAAGATTACTTTAATATGATGATGATTGTGAATACGGATGAATCTTCTAAAGAATTCGCGGATATTGCCAGTGAATTATCGCAAATTGGAGAAGAAATTGGTGTAATTATCAAGTGCCAAAGAGAAGATATTTTTATTAAAATGCATCGTATTTAACATTTTTAATAGTAACAGAACATATAGGAGCAAACCATGATTAATATATTAGAAGTAGTAGAAACTAATAAAATGATTGAAGAAGAGAATCTAGATGTACGTACGATTACATTAGGAATTAGCCTTATGGATTGTATTGATTCAGATCTTGGAGTATTAAATCGCAATATTTATAAAAAGATTACTCTAGTAGCAAAAGACTTAGTAAAAGTAGGAAAAGAAATCGAATTAGCATATGGAATTCCTATTGTTAATAAAAGAATTTCCATAACTCCTATTTCTTTAATTGCAGGAGCTGCTTGTGAAAAAGTAGACGATTATGTGGCTGTTGCAGAGACTTTAGACCGTGCAGCCAAAGAAGTAGGTGTAAACTTTATTGGGGGATATTCAGCATTAGTTTCTAAGGGGATGACAAAATCAGAAGAATTATTGATTCGTTCTTTACCAAAAGCACTTGCTTGTACAGAACGTGTGTGTAGTTCCGTGAATCTTGCTTCTACGAAATGTGGAATTAATATGGATGCAGTAAAGTTAATGGGAGAGATTATTCTTGAGGCAGCAGAACATACGAAAGAAAATGATTCATTAGGTTGTGCGAAATTAGTTGTCTTTTGTAATGCTCCAGATGACAACCCATTTATGGCAGGTTCATTTCACGGAGTAACAGAGTCTGATGCGGTGATTAATGTAGGTGGTAGTGGACCAGGTGTTGTAAAGACTGCAATTGAAAAAGTACGGGGAGAAAGTTTTGAAGTCTTATGTGAGACTATTAAAAAGACGGCATTTAAGGTAACAAGAGTAGGGCAATTAGTGGCACAGGAGGCTTCGAAAAAGTTAGGAATTCCATTTGGAATTATTGATCTATCCCTAGCACCAACTCCTGCGATTGGAGATAGTGTGGCCGACATTCTATGTGAAATTGGTCTAGAGTTTGCAGGTGCTCCAGGAACTACAGCGGCACTTGCCTTATTAAATGACCAAGTAAAAAAAGGCGGTGTCATGGCTTCTTCTTATGTGGGAGGATTAAGTGGTGCTTTCATACCAGTGAGCGAAGACCAAGGAATGATTGATGCAGTAGTAGCAGGTGCTCTTACATTGGAAAAATTAGAAGCAATGACCTGTGTTTGTTCCGTAGGGCTTGATATGATAGCAATTCCAGGGGATACGAAAGCAAGCACGATTTCTGGAATTATAGCGGATGAAATGGCAATTGGAATGGTGAATCAAAAGACTACAGCAGTGAGAATTATTCCAGTAATTGGGAAGGAAGTAGGAGAAACAGTTGAATTTGGTGGTTTACTTGGATACGCCCCAGTTATGCCAGTGAATGGATATTCTTGTGAAGCTTTTGTGAATCGTGGCGGAAGGATACCAGCCCCTATTCACAGTTTTAAGAATTAAAAGTAGTGAGAAGATATGTTGGAAAGGCAAGTGTAATACATGAAAGTAGTTGGCATTATAGCAGAATATAATCCGTTTCATAATGGTCATCTTTATCAATTAGAAGAAGCAAAACGTATGACAGGGGCAGATTATGTGATTGTGGTAATGAGTGGAAATTATACGCAACGTGGTGTTCCATCCTTTCTTGATAAATATACTCGCACAGAAATGGCACTACAGTGTGGGGCAGATCTTGTATTAGAATTACCTGTGTATTATGCTTGCGCTAGTGCACAATATTTTGCAAGGGGAGCAGTTGACCTACTTCATGCAATTGGAGTGGTAGATGTATTGTCCTTTGGAAGTGAGTGTGGAGAGATACAATTACTAGAAGAAATAGCCATTAAGTTGCAAGAAGAAACATCGGATTTTTCGGAAACACTTCAGAAGAATTTACGATGTGGCTATGCGTATCCGAAGGCTTTTTCTAATGCATTTATACATTGTTATCCTAAGGAAAAGAAGATGCATGAGAGTATTATGGCACCAAACAATTTGTTGGGAATTGAGTATCTGAAAGCACTTCACTTAAGAAAGAGCAGTATACAACCAACTACGATTAAAAGAGAAGGGTCTCAGTATTTAGATGAATCGTTAACGTCTACGAAAAGTTCAGCACTTGCTATTCGAAGTACCTTATCAAAGAAGCATTCTATAGAATCTATTCAAGAGCAAGTTCCACAAGTTGTACTTGCATTATTAAAAGAACAACAGAAAAGTTTATCTTTTATAGAAACCAATGATTTTTCACAATTATTAGCGTTACAATTAAGAGTACATTGGAAAGAGGGATATACTAAGTTTGCAGATGTAAGTGAGGGATTATCCAATCGTATGCAGAATCAACTGATACATTTTCACACCTTTGAAGATTTCTGTAGTCTAGTCAAAACGAAAGAATATACCTATGCTAGGATTAGTCGTTGCTTGTTGCA
>JAWXVF010000095.1:0-10209 GCA_044425555.1 Eubacteriales bacterium | reverse complement strand
GTATTTAATTGTAACAATTCCCTTGTCTTTGTTGGCAAGATACTTAGCAAAGAAGGTAGCATAATGAATATAAAAATAGAACATTTAGTCAAACATTACGAGGAAGAAAAAGTTTTAAATCAGATCACACTTGAGATTGAACAAGTATCTACTATAGGAATTATTGGGGCATCTGGATGTGGGAAATCCACATTACTACGTATGCTATCGGGCATTGAAAATCCTGATTTGGGAGAAATACTTATTAATCATTGCTCACCAATTACAGAGAAGAAGCGTTTTCAAGAACAAATAGGATATGTATTTCAAAAGCACAATCTATTTCCACACTTAACGGTGAGAGAGAATCTTTTGTTAATCTTACAAAAGATTAAAAAAATAGATAAACAAACTGCCCATAGTAAAGTTGAGGAAGTGCTACAGTTATTACAGATTGAGGGAACAGCAGACAAAAAGCCCAATGAAATATCAGGAGGGCAAGCACAACGAGCATCTATAGCGAGAGCCCTTTCTACGGACCCTGAGATTCTATTCTTAGATGAACCAACAGCAGCACTAGATCCGTTACTTACGAAAGAAGTATTAAATGCAGTTAAACTCTTGAAAAATCAAGGGCGTGAATTTATTTTTGTGACCCATGAAATGAATTTCTTAGAAGAGTTTGCTGATTACATTATCTTTATGGATCAAGGGGAAATTGTCGAACATGGAGATAAAAGTATTTTTGACAATCCCAAAACAGAAGAGTTAAAAGAGTTTTTATCCCATCGATAAAAGACTGAAAATAGAATTTTTCAGTCAGCAATTTGTCTCTAGCGAGCCAAAGTTGCTATTAAAAGAGATAGTGAGGTTATTTAGGTATGACTATTCAAGAGATATATGAAGCCTTTGATCAAATTGGATGTTTAAGTTTTACTACTGTAAATGAATTCGGAGAGCCTGAAAGTAGGATTGCCCATTTAAGAGCGTATGATGAGGAGGGGATTTATTTTATGACCATGTTTACCAAAGAGTTCTATAAGCACTTGAAATCGAATGGAAACCTTTCGATATGTGGACTCTGTGCAGATACGAAAGTAGAGCATGGGGAAGATGGAATGCCTATTTTTGATGGTGGTTATGCAATACGTATGACTGGTAAAGTAAAAGAAATTCCTATGAAAGTAATTCAAGAAAAAGAAAATCCACTATTTGATTTTTGTATTGCAGATCAGAAACAGTACCCTGCCATGGTGGTGTTTTGTATTACCTCTGGTCGTGGTGATATATTTGATTATGACTTTGAGAAGATTGCTAGAGAGAATAAATTAGAACGTATTTATTTTTCTTATAATGGTGGTGTAATCAAAGAAAAAGGCTTATATATTAACCAAGAGCAATGTATTCATTGTGGAATCTGCAAGACAAAGTGTTCCTTTTTAGCCATAGAGGAAGCACATGGTGTATATACGATTAATCCTAATCGCTGTGACGAATGTGGAGATTGTTTTGTAAACTGTCCAAAAGGAGTGATTACCTATGAAAAGTAAGACATTAGATGAAAAAGAAGTGATCATGAGTAAGATCGAACAAGCAGAGAAAATCATCATAGGTGCAGGTGCAGGTCTTTCTGCGGCAGCAGGGCTTACTTATAGTGGAAAACGTTTTGAGGATAATTTTAGTGATTTTATTGTAACGTATCATCTGTCGGATATGTATTCAGCAGGATTTTATGAGTATCCCACCAAAGAAATTAATTGGGCGTATTGGAGTAGGCATATTATGATGAATCGGTATGTACCTATTCAAGGGGATGTTTATAGGAACTTATTGAAGTTGGTAGAAGAGAAAGATTACTTTGTCATTACCACCAATGTGGATCACGCTTTTATACGAAGCGGATTTGATAAAAATAGAATCTTCTATACCCAAGGAAATTATGGGCTCTTTCAATGCTCGAAACCTTGTCATGATGAAACGTATGATAATGAAGAGATTGTGAAAAAAATGGTTAAACAGCAACAAGAGATGAAGATTCCATCAGAGTTAATTCCTTATTGTCCAAAGTGTGGAGCTGAAATGACTACGAATCTACGAAAAGACAATACCTTTGTACAAGATAAAGGGTGGTATGAAGCTATGGAACGGTATCAGGAAACACTTGATTCTTGTAAAAGAAAACGTAGTGTATATTTAGAATTAGGGGTAGGGTATAATACGCCAGGGATCATTAAGTATCCATTTTGGCAGCAGACTTATGAGAATCCAGATGCTACCTATATTTGTATTAATGTACAAGAAGAACATATTCCAAAAGAGATTACAACAAGAAGTATAGCCATAAAAAAAGAGATTAATGAAATATTATAAAATAATAAAAATAAAAAGTTTAATAACGAGAAATCACATAAATTCATTTACGTGATTCTCTTTTTTGTGTTATAGTGTAACATGAGGAATTAAGAAAAGGTGTAAAAAAAGGAGAATCGTATGTTTTGTAGCAAATGTGGAAATAAAGTGGAAGAGCAAGCAAGGTTTTGTGGTACGTGTGGAAATTCTTTAATAGACATAGTGGAATCAGTCCCAGTACCATCAACTCCTCTGCCACCAGTGGAATCTATTGTGACGAATGAAATTAACCCGACTACTATACCAACAGCACCTATAAAGAATAAAAATAAGGGAACAGTAGCAGTAGTAGGACTTATTTGTGTAGGTGTAATTGTACTATTTCTTCTAAAGGAAAAAGGTTTCATAGGAAGTAGTGAAACCATAGAAACAAGTGGGCAAGAGGGGGTTGGAGAATTACACGACAATTTGTCTGCTAGTGAGGAAGAATCAGTAGTAATTGAGGGCAGTGAAGAGATTACTATTGAGATTACCCATGTGGATAATCAACAATTTCCTTTGGTAAAAGTATATGCGTCTATTTCTGATGTAGAGGGAAAGGGAATTTCTAGTCTTGGTGTATCGGATTTCTTCGTAGAAGAAGAATTGTCAAATGGAATGGTTAGTACTATTGCATTAGAAGACTTACAAAGTTTAGAAGGCTATGAATCAATTGCTATGAATGTGGTAATGGATATTTCTCAAAGTATGAGTGAAAATGGAAAATTAGATAGTGCTAACAATGCTATTCGTACGTTTTTATCTAATAAGGGAGAAAATCTGAAAATAGAATTAACTACATTTAGTGATTTTGTGTATGTAGTACAATCTTTTACAACGGATCAAAATAATTTACAAAGAGCGTTAGAGAATATGTCACCAACAGGTGGGAGTGCTTTTTACGATGCCATTTATTCAGCTATTTTACAAACTTATGGACAAGATGGTGCAAAATGCGTAGTTGTATTGACAGATGGTGGAGATACTTCTAGCAATTATACATATGATGATATTGTGACGTTATCAAAGAATACAGGTATTCCTGTTTATATTGTAGGACTTGGAGTGGTTAGTGAGCAGGATTTATTTCAGAATCTAGGAATTGCTTGTGCAGGAGACTACTTTTCTATTCAATCAGATACCGATGTTACCATGCAGTTGTCAGAGATCTATAAAGCTATTGAGCAACAAAATAGAGACCAAGTAGTAATGACCTATCGTTCTACTAATCTAGAGAGTGTAAATGAATTTCGTAAGATTACATTAAAAACAGAGGTGGACTCTTATTACGAAGGTGCAGGGGTAAAAAATTACGTACCGATTTCGAATGTGGCAGGAAGCTTTCAAGCGGATTATGCAAGAGTAGATTATATTTGTCCTGATTCTAGTAGTAGAGCATTAACGAATTACGATTTGCAGGGATTAAGTTTGGCAGAGTTACGCATTGCAAGAAATGAAATTTATGCACGTTATGGAAGACAGTTCCAAGATCCTTTGTTAAATCAATGGTTCTATTCAAAGATTTGGTATTTATCTATACCTGTTAAATACTCTCCAGCAGAGTTTAGTGGGATTTCACCTCAACCACTAAGTAGTTTGGAAAATGAAAATGCAGAATTTATAAAATCTTATGAGGAATATTTAGTAGCGACGCAAGAAATTTATCCTAATGCCTCTACTGTTTTGTTATCAGAATACGATTTGGTATTGACAAAAGAGTTGTTAGAGACAGCATTAGTACAATTAAATGGACAAGGGAGTACAGCTATCTTAGAGCAAAATAAATCTATTGTTCAAGAAGCTATTAGTAGAATGACTAGTAATTAGAGGGGTATGGGACAGATGAATTATAAAAAAAGAATCAGTAGAAAAGGTTGTATAGCAATACTTATGTTAATGATAGCAGGTATGTTAGGTTGTAGCAAAAGTCAAGAAGAGCAAATGGTAACGAATACGGAAGAAAAGGTAGAAGCAAGTCAGACAGGCGAAATAGAAGACTTAGAATTAAAGGAAAATGAAATAGAAGAGGTAGAAACAGAAGAAAGTGAGCTAGATATGCAAGCTGAAAAACTGTCTTCTACAGAGGAAGAGGCAGAACTTGCTTTGCAAGAAGAAGCAGAAACACTTGAATTGGAAACAAAAGGTCTAGTGGTGATTGACCCAGGGCATCAAGCACAAGGGAATAATGAAAAAGAGCCTATTGCACCAGGAGCGACAGAGACAAAAGCGAAAGTATCTTCTGGAACCCAAGGAAGATATACAGGAATACCAGAATATGTTTTAAATTTAGAAGTTTCTCTTTTGTTAAGAGATGAACTAGTAGGGCGTGGATATGAAGTGATTATGATTCGGGAGACTCATGATGTGAATATTAGCAATGCAGAACGTGCTGCAATAGCCAATGAAGCCAATGCAGATGTATTTATTAGAATTCATGCAAATGGAGCAGATGATAGTTCGGTAAGTGGTGCATTTACCATTTGCCCTACTGCACAAAGTCCTTATTGTAGTGAAATCTATGCAGATAGTTATTTATTATCAAGGCTGGTATTAGATTATTTTGTAGAAGCAACCCAGTGTAAAGAGAGAAGTATCTGGGAAACAGATACGATGAGTGGTATTAACTGGTGCAGTGTTCCAGTAACCATTATTGAAATGGGCTATATGACCAATGAGGCAGAGGACACCAAAATGGCAACACCAGAATATCAAGAAGCTATGGTACTTGGTATGGCGAATGGAATTGATGCGTATATGGAAGCAAAATCCATGGAAGATAGATAGTGATTTGTACTAAGAGGAAAACACATGTTATTTAATTCTTATATATTTATATTATTCTTTTTACCACTTACTATAATAGGATATTATTTATTGAACCATTTTCAAAAGTATGAAGTTAGTAAAGTATTTCTTGTGATGATGTCATTTTGGTTCTATGGATATTTCAATGTATCGTATTTACTTATTATCATAGTAAGTATTGTAGTGAATTATGGCTTAGGAAAGGGACTGGTGTTAACTAAAAACACTGTCTTAGCTAAAGTGTATTTGGGTATGGGATTATTTTTCAACCTTTCGTTATTATTTTATTTTAAATATTATGATTTTTTTATCTCTAATACAAATCAATTGTTTAGCACAGAGTTTCACTTAAAACATATTGTACTTCCTCTAGGAATTAGTTTTTTTACATTTCAACAACTTTCTTTTGTGATTGATTGTTATAAGAAACAAGTGCCTCTTTATGGTTTTTGGGATTATTCTCTTTTTGTAACTTTTTTTCCGCAACTAGTTGCAGGACCAATTGTGTTACATAGTGAGATGGTTCCACAATTTGCTGATAGGACTAATAAGAATGTGGATTATGGTGATTTGGTCAAGGGAATCTATGCACTTACTTGTGGTATGGCCAAAAAAGTATTACTAGCAGATACCTTTGGGATGTTTGTAAATTATGGTTTTGCCAATCATACCATGTTAAATACAACAGAAATGCTATTTGTGATGATAGGATATACATTACAAATCTATTATGATTTTAGTGGATATTGTGATATGGCAGTGGGAATTGGATCTTTATTGCGTATTAAGATTCCGATGAATTTTCATTCACCATATAAAGCGGTTACCATTTTGGACTTTTGGAAAAGATGGCATATGACGTTAACAAGGTTTTTTACAACCTATGTGTATATACCACTTGGTGGAAATCGAAAAGGAGCTATTAGGACTTATGGAAATATAGGAATTGTTTTTCTAATTAGTGGGTTGTGGCATGGTGCAAATTGGACATTTATTGTATGGGGAATCTTACATGGTGCTAATAATATAGTGACTCGTATAAGTGGAAAATGGATAGAAAAAATTCCTAAATGTATGAAGTGGTTGGCTACATTTTTGTTTATTAATGTAACATGGCTTTTGTTTCGCTCAGATAGTATGAAACAATGTAAAGAAATCTATGCAACTATTCTTTCCTTAGATTTTGGAGGGATTAGCACGGAAATGTTATATGTAATGGAAGATTTAGCAGAAGTGAAGTTTTTAAATGAAATGGCAATTGCTTTGGTGGCTAGAAATATTACATTACCATTGTTATTGATAATTTTTGCAATAGGATTATTTGGTGTTTTATGTATGAGAAATACAATGGAAAAAATAGAACGATTACAATTGAATATGTACTTGTTAATGAAGGTAGTAGTAGTCGCTATTTGGTGTCTTATTTCTTTTGCAGGAGTGAGTACATTTTTATATTTTGATTTTTAGTAATTATTAGTGATTTATAGTAACTTTAGTTAAAAGAAGGAATTGTGTTGATGAGCGAAAAACAATTTGTACAAAGATTTTTCATGTTATGTATTCTATGTATTGGAATTATTGTTGCCATTGTGGTGATTTGTGATCCTTTATTTCATTATCATGCACCTATGTGGAATTTTACTTATTATATAGGGAATCAGCGTTATCAAAATGATGGTATTAGTAGACACTTTGAATACGATGCCATTATTACAGGTAATTCCATGACGGAAAACTTTAAGAGTAGTGAATTTGATCAATTGTTTGGTGTAAATAGTATTAAGACTCCTTTTGCAGGTGCAACCTACAAAGAGATTAATGATTATGTAGAGCGAGCTATTGTCTATAATGATAATCTAGAAGTTGTTCTTCGGGCATTAGATTTAGATTGTATGGCACTAGAGAAAGATAATATGGCATTAGACTCTTATCCTGAGTATTTGTATGATGATAATCTTATAAATGATGTGAATTATGTATTGAATAAGTCTATTTTGCTCTATTATACAGTGGGTTATTGCTTGATTCCCACAGTAAGGAACAAGCCAACTACAACTTTTGATGAATATGCTAGGTGGCATGAAACGGCTATTTTTCAAAAGGAAAGTGTACTAGCTCATTATATAAGACCAGAGAAAGTAGAGGGAGAAGTTAGTAGCCTAACAGAAGAACGCAAGCAAATTATTTATGATAATGTGGAACAAAATGTATTAGCCATAGCGAAAGAAAATCCACAGATAGAATTTTATTATTTTTACCCACCCTATAGTATTGCCCATTTTGATTATGGGAATCAATTAAATAAGTTAGAAGAACGAATTGAAATAATGGAATATGCTACAAGTTTGATAGTAGAAATAGATAATATTAAATTGTATTCTTTTTTTCATGAATATGATCTGATTACAAACTTAGATCGTTATAGAGATATTGTACATTATGATGGTGATGTGAACTCTTACTTGTTAGAATGTATGCAGGAGGGAAGTGGCTTGATAACATTGGATAATTATGAGGAGTATTTTGAAGAAATTAGAGAATTTTATGGAAATTATGATTATGAAGGGATTTTTGAAAGGTAGGGGAGTGGATGTTATTTAATTCTTATGATTTTTTTATTTTTTTCCCAATTGTAGTAATGATTTATTTTGTGATTCCTAGGAACATACGTTATATATGGCTATTAGTAGCAAGTTACTATTTTTATATGAGTTGGAATCCTATGTATGTAATTTTAATTGCAACGTCCACCTTGATTACATATGGAAGTGGATTGGCAATTGAAAGAATTGCCATACAAGGAAGGGAGCATAGTGTAAGGAATAAAAAGATAATAGTAGGGTGTAGTGTTGTATTAAACCTTGCTATTTTAGTTATATTTAAATATTCTAATTTTATAATCAATACATTAAATAGCATATTATTTCGATTAAATGTTCAAGTTATTGAGAAATCATTTGATTTGTTACTACCAGTGGGGATTTCTTTTTATACATTTCAAGCATTAAGTTATACAGTTGATGTATATCGTGGAACTATATCATCAGAAAAGAATGTATTGAAATACGCCTTGTATGTGTCATTTTTTCCACAATTAGTAGCAGGTCCTATTGAACGTTCTAGTAGTTTAATGGGACAGATTCGACGAATAGAACATATGAATCTTTGGAGTGAAGAGAATACCTTGAGAGGGTTGTTAATGATGGCGTGGGGATTTTTCCAAAAGCTTGTCATAGCAGACCGTATTGCAGTGATTGTGAATCAAGTATATAGGAATTATGAACAATATGGTTTTGTAGAAATTTCTATTGCTGTAGCTTTATTTGCCATACAAGTTTACTGTGATTTTGATGGGTATACTAATATTGCAAGAGGTGCCGCTAAGATTATGGGATTCGACCTTATGAAAAACTTCAAAAGACCTTATTTTGCTCAGAACATAAAAGACTTTTGGAGAAGATGGCATATTTCTTTAACTTCTTGGTTTACAGATTACGTTTATATTCCATTAGGGGGAAATCGACTAGGAATAAAGAGGACGTATTGGAATATTATGCTTGTCTTTTTCTTAAGTGGTTTGTGGCATGGTGCAGGGTATAAATTTATAGTATGGGGATTACTACATGGGTTGTATCAGATTTGTGGTATAATCAAATCCAAATACATATCACCGAAATGGGAGCAACCTCCTATTTGGGTGAAGGGACTGAATATAGTGATAACATTTTTGTTAGTGGATTTTGCATGGATATTCTTTTCTGCCAGTAGTTTGAGTAGTGGAATTAGATTGATTAAGCAGATGGTTACCAACATTCGTATAGATAATTTGTTAGGACGAATTTTAGAACTGGGATTAGATGGGAAAAATATATTGATTTTATGCCTTTCCATCTGTATTTTGCTAGTAGTAGATTTTTTACAAGAGATACATTTTTCTATATTTGAGTGGATTTGCAAACAATTTATGGTTGTGAGATATGCAATTTATGTAATAGTTTTTTGGTATATAGTATTGTTAGGGTATTATGGTCCAGCATATGATGCTAGTCAATTTATATACTTTCAATTTTAGGAGAGCTGTAAAATGAAGTATCTAACTATGATAGGAAAACAATTCATGAAGATTGTTTTGTATTGTCTGTTGTTATGTGGGAGTGCAAAGTATCTAAATTATATATTAGTGGACGATACAATGAACACAATTGGACGAATTATGATGCATGAGATGTATGAGATGGAAGAAAATATAGATGTGTTATTTTTAGGTTCTTCTCATGTGATTGGAGGCGTAGTTCCTAGTGAGTTAGACGGCTTAATTGGTGAGCATATTTTTAGTGCAGCAACACCAATACAAACGTTGGATGGCTCGTATGCCCTTTTACAAGAAGTTGCAAAAGAACATAATGTGAGAGAAGTATATTTAGATTTATATTATGATATTGCAAATCAAGGGCGTTATGTAGAAAGAAATGACTTAGTGGCAATCTATATGATTTCAGATTATATGGATTTTTCTTTTAATAAATTAGATTATATATTTTCTGCTAGTAGTAAAGAATATTATATGAATAGTTTTTTTCCCATGAAAAGGACTTCAGATAAAATTGTAAATATAGTATATATGCTTGAATTAGTAGAAAAAAAACAAGAGTATCATTATAAGACATTTCAATATAATGATGAATTTATGCAGTATAAAGAGAAAGGCTATTGGGAGCATTATACTCAAATAGGGGAAGGTTCTTTTTTTCATGAATTTTCTTATGGTGGTATACCAGATACAATTTTTGGTGAGGATTATCTTAAGAGTTTAGAAGATATCATAAATTATTGTGCTAATAATCATATAAAACTAACACTATATTCCGTACCAATGTCAGATTTTTTAGTATCTAGTGTGGGGAATTATGATTCTTATATTGTACAAGTTAATATGCTGTTAGAAACCCTAGAAGGCATAAAATACTATGATTTCAACCTATGTAAAGAAGCATTCTTAGACTTGAAAAGTACAGACTTTTATGATGATGACCACTT
>JAWXVF010000094.1:0-10223 GCA_044425555.1 Eubacteriales bacterium | reverse complement strand
CTAAATTAGCTTGTCAAAACAGTCATGTTAAGATTTCGGAGCAATTCCCTGAGGTCAGGAAGTTGATCGAGCATGGAAAAACTGGTAAACAAAGTATTATTGATTACCAGTTAACTCGCTATGCATGAGATATGCGTTTGATTAATTAACTTAAAACTAGGAGGTAACCATGTACGCGATTTATTTAAGAAAGTCACGTTCCGATATGCTTGCAGAGGATGAAGTCGAAACCTTAGCGAAACACAAGAGAACTCTCACCGAATTAGCTGCTAAGCTTAATCTATCCATTTCAAAAATATATTCCGAAGTAGTATCTGGAGAATCGATCAAGGCACGTCCTGTAGTCCAAGAGTTACTTAGAGATGTAGAAACGGGTATGTATACTGGGGTATTGGTGATGGAGGTGGAACGTTTGGCTAGAGGGGATACTTCTGACCAAGGAATGATAGCCAAAGTATTCAAGTACTCTTCCACTCTCATTATTACACCTTCCAAAACGTATGATCCTAACGACGAGTATGATGAAGAGTATTTTGAGTTTGGGTTATTTATGTCACGACGAGAGTATAAGACGATTAATCGCCGATTACAGGCGGGTCGTGTTCGTTCTATTAATGATGGAAAGTATGTAGGGAATGTTGCACCATTTGGCTATGATCGTATACCTATTGAAGGGGACAGCGGTTTTACTTTAACCCCTAATGAGAATGCCAAGGTAATACAGCTAATTTATGAATGGTACACCACTGGGTATGTAAATGACCAAGGGCAATTAGAACGTATTGGTGTTGCTAAAATTGCAAGACGATTAAATGAACTTGGAATCAAGCCTATGAAGCGTGATACTTTTACAGTGGCAAGTGTGCGTGACATACTTCAAAACGATACGTATATAGGGAATGTACGATGGGGAAGACGTAAAGGGAATAAGCGTATGGAGGGTGGCGAACTCATTACATCACGCCCACGTAACGATGCTCATTTAGTATGTAAGGGTTTGCATGATCCTATCATTTCTAAAGAAGTATTCGAAAAAGCTAAGTATATTATGAGTGCCAATCCTGCCAAGCCAATTGGTAAACGCAAACTAACGAATCCTCTTGCAGGGTTAGTTGTCTGTACAAAATGTGGGCGCAAGATGGTTAGAAGACCTTATAAGAACTCGAACCCTTCTCTAATATGCCCTTATGCCGAATGCGATACTGTATCTTCAGCTCTCTATTTGGTAGAAAAGCGTGTGTTGACTTTTTTAGAAGAATGGGTTGCTTCTTTTGAAAGCGATGCAAGATTCATTGCTCCAACTATCAATAATGGGAGTTCTCTTACAGAGTCACTAAAGAGATTGGAAGTAGAATCAAGTGAAGTCACTTCTCAGATTAATAAAACATATGAGTTGTTGGAAAAAGGGATTTATAGTGAATCCATCTTTTTAGAACGCAATAAAATATTGACGGATCAAGCTTTCGCTTTAGAGAGTCAAATTTCCGACCTCTCTCTTGAAATCAAAAAACAAGAAGATTATCTTACATCTTATGAGATTATTGTTCCTAAGATTAAGAACTTTCTAAGTACATACGATACTTGCGATGTTGAATCAAAGAACAATATATTAACTGAGTTGATTGAACATATTGATTATACCAAGGAGCAGGGAGGAAGACATACCAATTTGCAAGAATCATTTGTTTTAACCATATACCCCCGTTCTGATTCTCACGTATATGATTGAGGTACAGAAGAATTAGCTCATCTAGAAATGATTAGTACCATGGTACACCAACTTACTAGAAACTTAACAATGGAACAATTACAAGAATACGGATTCCAAAACTATTACGTTGACCATACTACTGGTGTATATCCACTTTCTGCAGGTGGTACACCTTTTTGCGTAGAATACTTCCAATCAAAAGGTGATGCGATTACAGATCTATATGAAGATATGGCAGCAGAACAAAAAGCTCGTACCACTTATGATAATATTCTTAGACTAGTTAAAGATGAAGAAGTCGCAGACCCAATCCGTTTCTTACGTGCAAGAGAAATTGTACATTTTCAACGTTTTGGAGAAGCACTTCGTATTGTGCAAGATAATTTGGATAGTAAAAATTATTATGCTTACAATCCAGAATTTGACACTTGTGATACAAAAAATAAATTCCAATTCTAAACCATCACTTCTTAATCTTACAGCTTTAATCAGATAAACCCACACCCTTATAAGGAATTACATCTTTATAAGGGTGTATTTACATATTAACGTGAAGCACCGTAGAAAAACAATGCAACTGTTCCAGGTCCCGAATGTGCCCCCACAGTAGCTCCTATAGAATCTATTAAAAATTCTGTGATTCCTAATTCTTCTTTAATTAAATCAGCTACATATTGTGCATCTTCATAAGCATCTCCGTGACTAATAAACACCATTTGATTTTCCTTCATATGGTCAGCGATTTGTTCCTTCATATAATCGACTAATGCATTCAAAGATTTCTTTCGACCACGTATTTTATCATATGGTACCAACTTTCCACTATCATCTACTTTTAATAACGGCTTAATTCCTGCAATAGTACCTACTATAGCACTCGCCTTACTCACACGTCCACCTCTTTGCAAATGATTCAAATCATCTACCGTAAATACATTACAAACATTCGAATAATTACCATGTACCCACGCTGCTGCCTCTCTACAAGACTTTCCTTCTTTACGAAGCAACACTGCTTGGTGAATTAAAAAACCTACTCCTAGAGAAACTGATTTTGAGTCAATTACAATAATATTACAATCACCTCGCTCTTCCATTAATTCCCCTGCTGCCATACGTACACTATTATACGTTCCACTTAATTCTGCTGAAAAAGAGATATGTAAAATATTCTTAGTCTCTCCTAAGATTTCTTCAAAAAATATTCTTGCTTCTTCTGGGTTTACTTGTGAAGTAGTTGGCATACTACCTGTTCTCATTTTCTCATAAAAATAAGTAGGATCTAATACTTCCTCTTCCCCATAAGATTTTCCTTCAAATAAACAAGTTAAATATACCACTCCTATCCCATGTTCTTCTACATATTTCTTCGGTAAATCCGCATTAGAATCCGTTGTAATTTTAAAATTATTCATGTTCATCTCCTTACTATAATCTATCTATCTTTTCTAAATGTTATCGTATCAAAAACTCTTCCTCGTACAAGCAATCGCCAATGCCCCAGGTCCTGTATGTGATGCAATACTTAAAGATAATTCACTAATTTCTACTAAATAATGAGGGAATGCTTCTTCTACCATTTTACCATATTCTATAGCAAGTTCCTCATTATTACTATGAACTACTGCTAGTCGAATAGCATTATCAATGCCTAAACCTCCTAATTTTTTCTCTATATCGGCTGTAATCGCATTAATCATCATTGTCTTTGCTTGATTAGTCGTTCTTACTTTGGCAAATGCATCCAATGCCGAACCTTGTATAGTAAGTACTGGTTTAATCTTTAATATAGTTCCTAATGCTGCTGCAAGGGGTGTCAATCTCCCACCTTTTTTTAGATAATGTAACGTATCAAGTGTAATATAAATGGTAGAATTCACCCCATCTTCTTCTAACTTATTCTTTAGCTGTTCTCCTGTAATATCTGTCTTTGATAGCTCTATCGCATCTAGTACAGATTGTCTAAGCGTATCTGAAATTCTTTTATTATCTACTACGTGTACTTTCCCATGATAATCTTCTGATAACATCACAGCTGTTTGGTAAGATCCACTTAATCCACTAGACATTGGCATATGAATCACTTCGTCACAATCTCGCAATGCTTCCTCCCAGCAAGTCATAATAGATTCCGGACTAGGCTGAGAAGTAGTTATATTATCATCTGCTTCCATTCGAGTATAAAATTCTTCTTTTGTTAACGTAACTCCTTCAAAAAAAGTCTCTTCATTTATAATAAATGGCATTGGTATCAATAAAATCCCTTTTTCTTTCGCTTCTTCTACTGATATGCCACTATTGGTATCTGTAACAATTGCAATTTTAGACATACGTTCCCCTCCTCGTATTACTTCCACATTTTTTCTATTGTACGTTTATCTGTATCAGATGTCAATTATTTTCCGATACTCCGATAATAAATACACCACCTAAACTAGTATCATTTAGTGGTGCATTTCTCTTACCATTAATGTAATACTTTACGAAGTTCATCCATAAATGTATTAATATCTTTAAATTCTCTGTATACAGAAGCAAATCGTACATAAGCTACCGCTTCTAGATCTTTTAGTTTGTTCATAACCAGTTCTCCTATATAACTACTTTCAATTTCCTTCTCTTCCATGTTAAACACGCCATTCTCCACTTCATCAATTAAATGATTAATCTGATTAGCACTAATTGGTCGCTTATGACAAGCCCTTAAAACTCCTGCTTCAATTTTCGAACGATCGTATGCTTCTCTATTATTATCTTTCTTAATAATGATTACTGGAATCGTTTCAATCTTCTCATACGTAGTGAAACGCTTATCACACTCATCACACGCCCTACGTCTTCTGATAGAATTATTCTCTACAGCCGGTCTTGAATCAATTACTCTTGTACTAGCATGGCTACAAAACGGACATTTCATATGAGGCTCCCCCTTATCTCTTTCTCACATTATCCTACTAATACATTATAATAGAAAGCTCAACATATTTCAACTAAAATAATATCCGGACCAATTTGTTTAATATCTTTGTAAGGAATTACGTATTCTGGTTCACAAGTAAATAAATTTAAAAAAGAGTTGTCACCACCAATAATAATTTTACAAATCTGCCCACTGCATTGATCAAATTCCAAGTTCGTTACATGACCTAAATTTTTGCAATTACGTATATTAATGACTTCTTTTTTACGAAGTTCGGTAAATAACATAGCACACCCCGTATCTTTTCTATATACCTATTCCATCTCCCTCTTAAATATTACTGAATTTTGTATTCTACTTCCTACAGTTAACACACTAAGTAATTCTTCATATAGCAGAGTGCATTTTTCTCTAGGCGACTAACTTGTGCTTGTGAAATTCCAAGTATAGTTGCAACTTCCATTTGTGTTTTCCCTTGAAAGAAACGAAACGTAATAATTTCTTTCTCTCTGTCATTTAATCGCTTCATAGCTTCTGAAAGTGAAATTTCCTCAATCCAATTCTCCTCTTTATTTTTCTTGTCACTAATCTGATCCATTACATAAAGGGTATCACCACCTTCTGAAAATACAGGTTCATACAGACTCATGGGTTTTTGAATAGCATCCAAAGCATATACAATCTCTTCTTTGCTGATTCCAATTTCTTGTGCCACCTCAGCAATTGTTGGCTCTTGTGCATATTGTTTACTAAGACTTTCTTTTGCATAGATAGCTTTGTAAGCAATATCTTTTAAAGAGCGACTTACTCGAATAGAATGGTTATCACGTAAAAATCTTCTTATTTCTCCTATTATCATAGGAACAGCATACGTAGAAAACTTAACATTTAATGTGCAATCAAAGTTGTCAATTGCTTTCATTAATCCAATACACCCTATTTGAAATAAATCATCTGCATTTTCATTACTAGAAGCAAACCGTTTCATAACACTTAATACAAGTCGTAGATTCCCATAAATAAATTCATCTCTTGCCTCTTTATCTCCTTGCATTACTCGTTCAAATAACTCTTCTTTTTCTTGATTTTTTAAAAGTGGTAACTTCGAGGTGTCTACACCACATATTTCAACTTTTCCCTGTACCATTATGACCTCCTAATTTTCTAATTAGTAGAATCTTTTACAGATTATAGGAAAAATATTCAACATTCCTCTTTTACCATTTCTTTTTTTAATCGCTTCATAATCTTTTTCTCTAAGCGCGAGATATAAGATTGTGATATTCCTAGCATAGTTGCTACTTCTTTTTGTGTCCGTTCCTCCCCATCTGGAGTCGTTAAACCAAAACGAAGATTTACAATAATCCGTTCTCTGTCCGTCAATTGACTTATTGCTTTTTTTAACAGATTTCGTTCCACTTCATTTTCAATATTTTTAGAAATAATATCTTCCTCTGTTCCTAATATGTCTGATAGAAGCAATTCGTTTCCATCCCAATCCACATTTAAAGGTTCATCTATAGACACTTCTAATTTCGTCTTATTATTTCTTCTTAAATACATTAAGATTTCATTCTCAATACATCTTGAAGCATATGTAGCTAACTTAATATTTTTATCCGGTTTAAATGTGTTAATAGATTTAATCAATCCTATAGTACCAATAGAAATCAAGTCTTCTACTCCTACTCCAGTATTATCAAACTTTTTAGCAATATATACTACTAAGCGTAAGTTATGTTCTATTAAAATTGTTTTCGCTTCCTCTGCATATTCTGTCGTTAAGTCTCCAATTACTTCACTCTCTTTTTCCCCTTCTAACGGAGCTGGAAGTACTTGCGAACCTCCAATGTAATGAATTTCTCCCATTCTTCCTAGCAACATCTTTTCTTTTTGAAATACTCGAAATGGTACTGTTTTTGGCATGGCTACCTTTAATATCATCTGTTAATCCTCATTTCTTTCTTAGTTTCTTACTAATTTATTTTAATAATTGTGGATGCAATATCATTTGATATGCACCATTACTAGTAATATCATTTGGTGCAACTGCTACTAGTACATCCTTATGTACTACAGAAACTCCATTATATAGAATCGTTACTTCATCCACTTCAAACCCTTCTAATACTCCATGTTTTTTTCCCACTGAATGAAAAGGAATCACACAAAATCCTTTTATCACTCCATTCACTTCTCTTCCCTCTATTAGATTCCCATCAATCATACATACTGGTTTTTTTGATATAGGATCTATCAAAGAATTCCCTGTATCCATTAATCCAACTACCTCTAAGTTTTTCTCTCCATTTCGTAAGGAGACAAGAAAGGTAACACACTCCTTTTTCCTCTCATACACAAGAATTGTATAGGAAATCCCACGATAGATTCCATATGCTAATAAGATCATTATGGCTAATGGTAATTGGAACTTTTCTAAAAAAGGAACATGTGTATAACAAACATTTAAAACACCTGTTAGTAGAATCATCATGATAATTGTACAACCTGAATTGATTACCATTTCTTCTATTCTTTTACTAGAAAAAGCAATCCCATTCATAATTGGAATTAAAATCAAATATAAAATTATGAGCTTCATGTAACCATTCAGATTCCCTATTAACATCAAGGCACTTGTGGTAATAGCACCAAACAATGCAGCTCGTACAATTGCACTACATTTAACATTACGTTTTCTCCATTGATTCGTTAATTCTAAAGCCAAAAAATCCATAATAAAATTCATAAATAACAAGGTATCTATGTATATATGATACTGCACTTCTCACCTCCTAATTTTCTTCTCTCTATTTCATGTGCTCCTCTATTATAAAAAACTTATCATGCGATATCTGTCATAAAAAGGGAGGAAAACAACTCAATTTATCTTCTTCTATCGACAAAATATGAAGCATCTATTGTAACAAAAAAGGATTTCGAATTCGAAATCCTTTTTCTCCTCTATAAACTATACTATTGACACTACCTCTCATATTGCTCGTAACGTTTCATTCACATACATCATTACTAATATCACAAAAACCATTCGTATTACTACTTTCTTGCCAATAACCATCCATATTTTTTTGTTACTAACATTCTTTTTGTACGATTTCTCTCCTCTATACTCCCTATAACGAAACCAATATTCGTATTCACTCAAAAATAAAATACATTTTATTGTAGTGAATAAACACAAAAGTGTGCATATTAACAAAATAATCAATGTAATCTCTCGACCAAAGCAAATAACTAACATATTAATCTCCTATACTTACAATGTTTTCTTCCCATTTGTTCTATATCCATATTATTACATACCAAAAATATTTCGTCAATAACGCTGCTTTTTATATTCTTTAATAAGGAATGTTTAAATGGTATACAATTACTTAAAATATATTTATATAAGGAGGCTCGTACCACTATGACCAACAAACATCTTAAAGCTATGGCATCTCGTATAAAAGAACAACGAAAACAATTACACTTTACCCAAGAAAGTTTTAGTGAAGTAATTGACCTTAGTCTAAGCTCCTATAGCAAGATAGAGAATGCTTATCAGAAACCATCTCTAGATACTTTGATTAATATTGCAAAATATCTAGATGTTTCTATTGATTATCTTGTATATGGAGACGAAACAAATGAACCAATTTATAAAAATAATATAGAGTTGTTACAGTCTATCATTAATACCATAGACACAAACCATGTAAAACATACTACACATATTATTGAACGAATTCTTTCCTTAAAAAATACTACTCAAAAGGCGGAAGATTCTTAAAATTTAATAGAATTCGCAGTTTCTTCCCTAATCTCTAACCCCATTTGGATTCCTAAGACAAATGCCTCAAACTGCAATTCTTCACTTTCTAGAGAACTTCTATTTAATAACATATCTATATATAGTTCTAACCGTACCTTTTCATCTTCTGCGAAGTGTACATAAAAATAATTTCTTAATTCACTAATCTTTCTATTTAACTCTTCTATTTGTTGTGTTTGAATATGATGGTTCTCTAATGGCATCAATTCTCCTCGAAATAATTTTTTTAACATTTTTTTATTCATGGAATATTCTCCTTATAGTATCTATGATTATAAAGGAACAAAAGCTACTTGCTAATTAGAAATACAATAGAATTGTATACGATTTGATTTAGATTGTAGAAACGTTCTATACTATCATTTCAGAACGTTTCTAACAAATAGAAAAGAATATCTACTACTAACTAATTAAAATTTATGATTCCTCTTATTTATTAGAATCTTTCACAAACTCTTTTAATTTTTCTAGCGCTTTTCCTGTGTCAATAAGCTCCTCTGCTAAACGAACTCCTTGTTCTAGAGTGTCCGCTTTTCCTGCTAGATAAAGTCCTGCCCCTGCATTTAAGCACACTGCATTTCTCCTAGCCCCCATCTCACCTTTGAAAATATCCATGGTAATCTTACCATTTTCTTCTGGTGTACCACCTTGCAATTCTTCCTTTCCACACATGGTATAAGAGAAATCTTCTGGGGAAATCTCATAGTGAGAGAATTCTCCGTTTTTAATCTCACATACAGTAGTCTTTGCACTCATAGAGATTTCATCTAGTTTATCTTGCCCATAGACCACCATTGCACGCTCCACCCCTAATTTGCTAAGAACTTTAGCTAATGGCTCTACTAACGCTTCTTCATAGACACCCATAACTTGCATCGTTGCACCTGCTGGATTAGATAGTGGTCCTAATATATTAAAAATCGTACGAATCTGCAATTCCTTTCGTACTCCTGCCACATACTTCATTGCCTGATGATACGTAGGGGCGAATAAAAAGCATATCCCAACTTCTGCTAAAATTTCTTCACTTCGTGTAGGAGACGTTAAAATATTCACTCCTAGAGATTCTAAAACATCTGCCGAACCACACTTACTAGATGCTGCACGATTCCCATGTTTGGCTACAGATACACCACCTGATGCAATCACTATAGAAGAAGTCGTAGAAATATTAAAAGAATTAGAATGATCTCCCCCAGTTCCTACGATTTCAAGAACAGGCATCTTATGCGATAATTGTATGCAATGTTCTCTCATAGATGCTGCAGATGCTGTAATCTCATCTATGGTTTCCCCTTTCATAGCAAGTGCTGTTAAATATGCACTAATCTGTACATCGCTTGCTTTTCCTTCCATAATCTCATCCATAACGGTTTTGGTCGTAACGTAATCTAATGTTTCCTTCTTACTTAATTGTATAATAGCTTCTTTGATCATGAATCATACTCCTCTAAAAAATTTTTAATCATCGTAATCCCTTGTGGTGTTAAAACCGATTCTGGGTGAAATTGTACTCCATACACTGGATATTCCTTATGTTCTACCGCCATAATATCCCCTTCCTTGGTTCTAGCAATAATTCGTAAACAATCTGGCATAGTATCCTCTAAAGCAGCTAAGGAATGATACCTTGCAACTTGCATCTGTTCCTCCATGTTAGAGAAAATCTTACTCTGCGTTTCTAACATGGCAATAGAAGTTTTACCATGCATTAATTTACTTGCATAAGAAACGGTTGCACCATATGCTTCACAAAT
>JAWXVF010000093.1:0-10271 GCA_044425555.1 Eubacteriales bacterium | reverse complement strand
ATATAAAACATGACGAGCAATAAGTCAAGTATTATATGTAAAAAAGGTAGAAAACATCAGTGTTTCATAAGAATTTATAATCATACACATCGTCACGTTTCCGAGAATCTAGGTTGTAAGGTAAGCAAACTAATCTTTACCTAAATGATACCATACATTCTCTTAATTTCCAATTACAATTACTACTACTATTGATTATATTATGATAAACAATTAGGAACTCCCATGAAATATGTAGTCCTCCATTAGTGATAATTCCTATTCTTGAATCACCCCGTTAATTAACGTTGCTATTGTAATCTTTTCTTTATTTGGATTTTCAATTCCTCCGATCATTTGTAGTGGCTGTAGCTGTTTTCCCCACTCCTCCTTTTTCACTCATGACTCCAATTACTTGTGCCATTGGCATAAAACTCCTTTCGTAGTATTTGGTTATTATGAATATAAAAAATAGGACATATCAGCAACCTCTCTTACTTGTTTCTTGATACGTCCTATTATAACTTCTGCTCCACTTTTCATTGCGTTTTACTCATTTTACTCGTTCTTCTATTTCATGAAATAGACAGGTATGTCAAGAGAATTTCCGACTATTTCATGGTATTATATTATTTTAATATTGTCATACATTTTATCGTGCCAAGATATTTAAAGTCACATCTGTCATAATTTCCGTTCTTCTACCATTTATATATGACTCATTTACTGCATTTTCTCTCTAATTACCGCCTCTAAAACTGGAACACCTGTATGAATCAACGCTTCCGATTCCCAGTCATCACTTTCACGACATTTTCTTAATTCTCCACAAATGTATTTTCTAACACCGCCAAGTGGTACTACTGCATAACCATCATAATGTAGCTCATCATTGTATATCATAACCGACTTGTATAGTTTAAGATAGATCCATTCTCTCCAGAAAATAATACGTCTCATTCTTTTCCTCATAATCAAATCAGCTGTATATTCATCTACAGGAATTAATGTTGGATCTATAATGTCAAATTGCACTAAATATCTTCTAACTTTATTGATCAACTGCTCCATACCCTCTGTAACCGTGTAAGCACAATTATTCAAAACAAAAATACACTGATCGCTAACCAGTTTCCCTTCCAATTCCATCACTTTGAAAAGCTCTTCTAATAACTTTTTATTTTCTTTATCTTTAGCAGTTCCTAGTTGTTTCGCATCCAATACATATATAATCATAGAATTTTCATTTCTAACCAAATCGGTTAATTGTTTTCTATCAAGATTGTAGTTAATGTCACTTACTTCTAATACATCACTCAAACAAAAATCCATTTGACCACTTTGTAATTCAAGTAAGTTCCTCTCTCTATCAATATATGCCGCTTCTTCCCCATTACTGCATTCTTTTTGCACAATCTTTATTACAGAAGATGATTCCTTTTTCGGTAATGATTTAACAGGTAACAAGAACTTAAACAAATTGTTTTTCCCACTATTTTTACTACCGACTACATTAATTTCAAAACTATTTCTTTCGCTCATCGCCTTCTCCTTTGCTTAACCTAATAGCAATAGTATAGCAATGAGCGTGGACATATTTTGTCCTTTTTCAGTTTTATCTTCTTTATTAAAATCTTACTATTTGCATATCACCCTATTGTTAATTCTTTAACATTAAATACTCACTAAGAAATTTAGCTATTTGTTTCAATATCTTGATTCAGAGAACTTTAAAACACATTGCCACTAGCATCTTCTCTAATACCTGTTCTATTCTCATCTGCCATTAATTTAGTGTTAGTATCTAATTAGTACAAAACAAAATAAAGAACTCCCTTTCAACAAAATATTATATATTTGTAAGAGGAGGAATTCATTATTAACCACTAATAATTATACAACGGTTAAAATACTCGTGGAAGGATATCAAATTTTATATTTCATATAAGAGAATCATACTAATCCATTAATTTATACTTAATAAACAACCTATAAAAACATCTATATTCCGAAATTAAGCACAGTACAAATTTTTTCAAGAATATTTATACAAAATTAAAGCAACACCGCAGCCAAAAAAAAATCCTGTCAGAGCTCTTCGAAAATTTGTACTATTTTTAATTCCTAAATATTGTACACCTCCATCTATTATCATCGGAAATAACATTACTATACAAGTTATATTAAATATATAAATTTTAGGAATCGAAAAAACTTCTAATAAGAAAGTAACAAACAGAATAGAGACTATTACCATAGTACAACGCCAACATAATAAAAATGTAAATCCATTAAATGAAGGAGCTCTATCTGGCTTTTTATTACAAATCGGTAATTCCATATTAATTTTAAAATTTTTCATGCACTGTAACCACCTACATACTATTTAATAATGCACAAACAACTAATACTACTACAATTATGATAATAATATGCATATTTTTTCCTCCTATGCCACACCTATATACTTATTCCATTCATTTTCAAAATCTAATTTCATATCAAAAAGTTCATTAATCTTTTCAAGCTCATTAATCACACCATCATCATATGGTGTTAAAATCTCAAAATTACTTCGTATTTCAACAATATCATTCTGGATATTATTCATTTCTATTTCCCATAAATTACTATTTTCATATAATAATTGATCACTTTGCAATAAATAATTTTGTCTATTATCTTCAAAAATCTTGTCTATATTTGCTACAAGCAAACCATATTGTACATTGAAAAGATCTGCTTTTTGTAAAACAAGCATAATAACATTATTTGCTATAATTGTCACTATAACCTGAAGTGGTTCCATCAAAAAATTAGGCAAACCAAATTGTTTTTCTAAATATTCAAACAATAATTCCATAACAACTGTAGTTGTTGTTACTGATAATATTTTTGTTATAGAATCCGCTTTTTGTGCAGCATCTGATTTTTTATCCACCAATATTTTCGCACATTGTGCCATAGATAACACCAAGCTTTTAACAATTTTTAGCATTCGTTTAACTGTTGCTCGTACCATTTCTATTACAATATCAAAAAAAGTTTTTATAAACTTATTAATACTATTGAAAAATACATTTCCAAACATTTCCTTCAATTTTGATGCAACATAGTTCACAATACGTTTTCCACTTTTTTTAAGCTCTTTATAAAAGTTATCAATACTAATATTTTTTTTCTTAACAATTCGTTGTGTCTCAAAAACTACCGGTGGCAACGTATAGTAAATAACCTGCCCAGCTATAATCTTTCCAACCGATTGTTTTGTTGCACTAAGAGCATCAGCGGAAATATTTTTATAATTAGCTGTTTTTAAGAAAAGCATACTTTCTTTATTCATTGTTTGTTTATATTCTTCTATTAATTTTTTCTTTATTCCTGCTACAACCTTTCCATTCTCATCAAGATATCCCTTTTCTTTTAAGTTCTTTATTTTATTTCCTGATGCTGTATTCTTTTCCCATTTTTGTATAGTAGCTTCTGCTAATTGTTCTGGGGTTGCTTTATAAGTAATATCATATTTTATATCATACCCTTCTTCATCTGTATACCGACAAAAAATCTTCCCATCTTTTTCACAAACTCGCACATCACGTTTTGAACTATTTGCAGATGCATGAATCAAAAGAAAGTTATCAGAAGAATTGTAAAAATCTTTCATTATATCAAGCTTGTCCTCTCTTATATAGCGACTATTATAAGTTATTGATTCTCTAGACAAAATATGATCTGCATCTAACTCACTTCTTTTATATTCTTTGCCATTTTTCTGTACAATACTCGAATATCCGCCCTTTTCACCTGTTAATTCATCATACAGTTCACCCTTTTCTGTTTTTTTCGACTCTCGATACGCTTTCTTACCATCACGATCTCGTTTATCGTTCTTTCTATCCTCAACAAATAATTGTTGTTGAGCATTTTTACATGTTTTACTTATTTCACTTAAAGTTTTAGAATTTATGTCATCACTATAATTATAAATAGCTTTCTTTAAATTATTATCAGTCCCCAATATGTCTCTATCATTTTCATAGGAAAAATGTAATACTCTGTCTACAAGTTGATCCGCAGTTAAATATAAATCTCCCATATCGAAATATCTGCGACAAACATCTCCTGCCAAATCAGATAAGCTATTTTTTACTAATTGAGTTCCGAATTCATTATTTAATAATTCTTTATACTCTAGATTTAAATTTTCTATAGTTGCAACACATAACAGTCTTTCTTTTTTTAACCATTCGTCTCGTGATGAAATAACTTTCGAAATTTTGCTCTTTTCCATTTTATTCCCCTCTCAAAAAAACCATATTTAATTGTATTTGTTGCTTTTGATTTAATAAAAGTTGTTTATTATCTTCTAATAATTTGAAATCAGTTAACTCTGTATTACCCTCTATGAGCTTCGTTAAAACTGGGGTATTAAAAATTTTACAAGAGATAATGTAAAATGCAAATGTATTTTTAATAAAATTATAATGCTTTTGATATCTCCCATTATTCAGAATATGTAAATTATTTATAAACTCTATATTCTGTAATTCATTTCCCACAATAAGTTCATTTTTTATTATATTTACTTGTAAAAAAGCTTCAACCAATTCAAGTTCTGGTAAAATTGATTTATTCACATATTCACCAATCAACTCAATACAACTAATATACATTTGAGCAATTTTAAGATCTTGTCCTACTGACAATTCTATTCCCTCTAATTGACGTAGTGTACTATCAGCCTCAATTTTTAAATAACTCAATTGTTCCTGCATAGATAAATTTTGCTTTTTTGTTTTCATAGCCATGCCAATGGGGGTAAGAAACAAAGTATTGGTAAACACATCCCCTTGACTCCAATCTATTTCATTTATATATTGTTCTTCTTTCTCAAAAGCTTTTTCCGGTAGAATCAAACTATTCTTTTCTGTTTCAAGTGCAAATTCATTATAAGATTGTAATTCACCAAATTTGTTTAAGAAAATAGATAATGAACATATATTATCTTTTACAGTAGTATTTCTTACTTCATTAATTTTTGCTATATAACAATTAAAACTATTAATTATCTCATTTATTTTTACTATATAACTTTTTACATTCGACTTGAAATCCAACGTAAAATCTTTTATCTTTTGTACAAGTAATCTCCGTTCTTTTTCACCGGTAGCAGTCTGTACTGTATCGGCAGCCCACTCTATAATTCCCATCTTTCCACCTTCATTCGTATAAAATAAATTTTCTACTCACGCGTAAATCTCTGCACGCTACTATATTTCCATCTTTAACTAAAAATTCTATCTTTTTATTTTTTCTTACGATAAAATTATTTCTTTTACCTTTAACCTTAAATTTACCATCCTCACAGCGATACGTTTTCTTTAATTTCGGATTATTCTTTAACTTATTTTTTTTACGTACAACCAATATAATAATTACTATAATTAAAATTATAGTCACTTCAAAACACCTCCTCAATTAGAAAATATTATCTTTTAATTTTTATTTATTCCTTTCCCCTATATCAATTTATTTATGTAATATCTTTAATTATTATTTTTTGATATAGAGTTAATGTATTAACACTATTGATATATATAGATCTTACCAGTTTACAGTAAAATTTACAAGATGAATTTATCAATTGTTTTGAGTATCAAAACTTATTGTACATATCTAATAAGCGCATTAATCAATCTTGATTTACCACTACTCATAGTTCCAACAATCAAAGTAGGATAAATTTTATTTTTATCTATACTAAGTTTTTCAAACATTTCTCCTACCTTCTTCCTTACGTTTATGATAAACTAAGTATCATATCCCCCTGACTCCTTATCCACATATCAATTCCATTCCCATATACTTCTACCTGCACCTCATACACTCCATCTATTTCTCTTAGTACTTCTGCTGTTGGCAACCGATCTAACACCGATTCGATAGAAGGTCCTTTATATTGGAATCTCACTCGTCTTAATTCCCCACTATACATAAATTGTACACGATTACGGAATTCTCCATCACTAAACTTGTCCTTATAAGGAATGTAAAAAGTTTCCTTAGTACTTTTAAATTCCTTAATACGATCAATTCGAAATACCGTTGGATAATCCTTTTTACCATCAGCCATATAGGCAATTACATAGAAGTAATACTCAGAAAACATAATGGCCACTGGTTTAATCAAATGAGTTCGACAGACTCCATCTTTTCTCATATAGGAAATCTCTGTTACTAGCATTTTTCGAATACATTTGGATAACTCCCAAATAGAATCTAGCAATTCCTTTCCATGGTGTAATGGCACGTAACAGAATTGCTCATTTCGTATAATGTCTATTACCTGCTTAGAAGCGCTAGGAGTAACTTGATTCAACAATTTGGCAATTAAGGTATTCATTTCTTCTTTACAAAATGCTCTGCTTTCTAGTAATACCTTGCAAATCGCTAGTACTTCCGTACTCGTAAGCCATTCGCGTTCCATATGAATTAAATAATAACCACCCTGTTTTCGGTCGTATTGAATAGAATTTTCTTCTTTTGCACTTAGATACATTTCAGAGAAATAAGTACGTAAATCCTCAATATCTCGTTGAATAGTTTTCTCTGTTACTTGAAATTCTTGTGCAAGATTACTTTTATTAAGAGTTTCTCCTTTGTTCAATCGTTCATAAATAGCAAGTAGACGAAAACCTTTGTTTCCATTGAAATCCATACACACCTCTCACTTTTCACAATATACCCATTTTATATTTGTCGTAATTGACACAACTATTAATTCGTAATTATTATACAATATTTTCCTGTTTTTCGTCAAATATAACATTTAATTTCCGTTTTCTCTTAATTTCTCTATTATTTTACCATAGGTTTCCTTTTTATACAATTATTATTCTTATAAATATATCATAGTATATCTATAATTGTTATGTAAAGAATAATTTTTTGATAAACTTGTAATAACTATATCTAAAAGGAGGTATCGTACTTGAATATCGCAAATCGCATTCAATTTTTTCGTCAACAAAAAGGGATTACCGTTAACAAACTGGCAAATCTATCAGGAATTTCACAAAGTTTTTTAAGAGATGTGGAACTTGGTAACAAAAAGCCTACTGTAGAAACCGTCTCTTTACTTTGTGATGCCCTCGGGATTACCTTAGGTGATTTTTTTAATGACGAAACACCATCTGCTCTTTTAGAAAATGAATTATTATTGCAAATCTACCGTCTCACACCATCACAACAGGAATCGCTGAAAACTTTTCTCAATAACTTTTCAAATTAACTTTATTATACTTGTCTTCTTGGACATATTTTGTACTTTTATAAAATAAAAAGCACTTATCTTAATTGATATTCAATCTTAATTGATATTCAATCTTAATTGAATTACTATCCAAGATAACTGCTTTTATGGTTTTATTACTTCTTTTAATAATAACAATAAAAAAGTAACCGCGTACTCTGAAACAAGTGACGGTTACTTTTTTGTAATCAAAAATTTTCGATGACTAGCCGTTTGCTCGGGTGTCTATCTGTATTCATTATGCATCAAGTTTACTCTCTTAACAAGTCTTTGTTGGAATCTTCACAAAATAAATCACATGGCACACCCACACAATCCCCAACACAACTCTACCAGCTACTGTTCCACTCATCATGAGAAATCCTATCCCCATCAGTATGGTAACAGAACTAATAATCTTTATTTTCGTTCCCTTTGTCATTCCTTCGCCTTTTACATAAGACTCTAGATTATTCTTGTATAAGTTCGTAGAGCGAAACCATGTATCAAGTCGTTCACTACTTTTCCCAAAACAAAATGCTCCTAGTAACAGAAATGGAACTGTAGGAATAAATGGTAATATAGCACCTATTGCTCCCATTCCAACACTGAACAGTCCTATGATTAAGTATATCATTCTCTTGATTTTCATTAACCTACTCTCCCCTTACACCACTCTCTTACTTTGCTCATCCACTCTTCTCTATCATAGTGTACTAACATTTCTTCTACTTCTTCTTCCGTAAATCCAAAGCATTCTCCATAAGCTTGTTCTAAACATTCACATAGAAACCGAACAGTGCGAACCATCGTCATATAATCAGCTTGTTAATTTTGCAATAATTAGTAGATTCTCTACTTGTTTCTTATGCTATAATTATGGTATGCTATAGGAACGACAACCAATAGGAGGTTCTTATGAAATACGTTTTAGATGCACATACACACACCATTGTAAGTGGTCATGCTTATAGTACCATACGCGAGATGACTAAAATGGCGAAAGAAAAAGGACTCGAATTACTTTGTATTACGGAACACGCACCGGCTTTACCTGGCGCCCCTCATGAATTTTATTTTCAAAATTTAGGTGTTATTGATCGCAGTGCCTATGATGTCCCTTTATTACTAGGGGCTGAAGTCAATCTATTAGACACCATTGGTACCATTGATTTGGATAATGAAACACTTGCCAAAATGGATCTAGTAATTGCCAGTATCCATCCACCTTGTATTGGAGGCAGCATGACAAAGGAAGAAGCAACCAATAGCATTCTTAAAGTTATGGAGAATCCCCATGTTCATATTATTGGACATCCCGATGACGGAAGATTCGAAATGAATTATGATGATTTAGCACGTGTTGCCAAAGAGACAAGAACTCTTCTAGAAGTCAACAATTCTTCTCTCTTACCAACTTCCTTTCGACAAAATGCCCATGAGAATTACCTTCACTTATTACAAGCTTGCGAAAAATACGGAACACATATTATATTAAATTCTGATGCCCACGTGGACACTTCCATTGGACGACGTGATATATCTACGAAGATTATTGAAGCCGTTCAATTTCCAGAAGAACTTATTGTAAACCAAAGTGTCGCATTATTTAGAAGTTTTCTTACATAAATATCCAAAACAAGAGCATCCCACCTTACTTGAATGCTCTTGTTTTTCTGTTACCATAACCATCTTATTTTTTCTTCTCTTTATCTTTTTCCTTATCATTATCAAGATCTGAAGTTCCAATAATATCTTCTACCTTTTCCCCCGCATTCATATCTTGATTCATGCTACATTTTCCTTGAAAGATTACATTTTCATCAATCATCAATGATTTTGCATTAATATCTCCATGGATCTGTGCCTTCTCAAACGCTTCTACCTTATTCTTAACTTGAATATTACCAAAAATAATGCCTCCAATCATAAGATCGTCTGCAAATACATCACCTTGTACTTTTGCGGTTTTCGATAAAACTAAGGTTCCCTCTACTTTAATACTACCCTTTACCGTCCCATCAATTCGCACACTTTCTACAGCAGCAATATTACCTTCTACCATAGTCTTTGCACCTACTACTGTTTTAATTACCTTATTATTCTTTCTCATTTTCTTCTCTCCTTTAACCTGATATATCCATTATCTCTAAGGGATTAATTACTTGGTCATTATGTAAAATTTCATATGCAAAACTTCCTGTTTCATCCATTACAAATAAAATCGTTCCTCTTGTAACTTCTTGACCCTCCGATACAGTGGCACTTTCGTTTACACGATAGATGGATACGTATCCTTCTTGGTGAGTAATCCGAACTTGATAACCATATTCTTCATCTTCTCCTACATAGCTAACCTCACCCGATCCAGAAGCAATAATACCAACTCCATTATTTACTTGAAAAACAGTTCTATCAGTTGCTTGGTAATCTTCTATTGTCGCTGTTCCATTTAACGGAAATCCAATAGGAATACTACCATCTAAAATCGCTTGTTCCCTAGCAGCGTCTTCAATTACCTTCACATTCACCATTTCACTTAAAGATGCGATAAGTTTATCGCCTTCTGCTTTTTCCGATTCTAATGTTGCATACTGGCTCTGTAAGTCATTAAGTGTAATTCTAGATTCAACTACTTCTTGTTGCCCACTATACCACATAGTTACTCCAACCACCAACAAAACAACTATCACACTTAGTATTCCATTCGCAATAGAAACCGAACACTCTAGTTCACAATTCTTCTTCTTTGGTTTGTTAGAAACTAATAATATGGTACATTTGTTCTTCATTCTCTTACATTTTCTTTTCATCACGCTATTTCTTCACCTCCGTAGCAAATAGCAATTATAATACCATGCATATACTAAAATACCATATTTCCCACCTATTTACAAGTACTTCTAATACAAAATCAGGATAAACTTATAAACTGTTATTCTAACTAAAACAATGCTCTTGTTATTTTTTTACACCAACAAAATAAACTTTTTTATTGCGC
>JAWXVF010000092.1:0-10364 GCA_044425555.1 Eubacteriales bacterium | reverse complement strand
CCATAGGACCTCTTGCATGAATCTTCTGTGTACTAATTCCAATTTCTGCACCTAATCCAAATTCGTAGCCATCTGAGAATCTAGATGAAGCATTCCAATAAACACAAGCAGAATCTACTTGTTGCAAGAATCGATTGGCAGTAATCTCATTCTCTGTAAGAATCACATCAGAATGTTTCGTATGATAATAATTAATGTGAGTAATGGCTTCTGAAACATTCTCAACTACCTTCACAGATAAACATAAATCTAGATATTCCATTCCATAATCTTCTTCTGTTCCTAAAATAGCATTTGGTAGAAGATTACAAGTAATCTCATCTCCTCTTATTTCTACATTTTCTCGTTCTAATGCGTCTGATAAAATCGGTAAAAATGTATCTACAATAGCATGATGAATCACCAAAGATTCGCAAGCATTGCAAACACCTACCCGTTGTGTCTTGGCATTTATAATAATAGGAATAGCCTTTTCTATGTCAGCTTCACAATCTATATAGATGTGACAATTCCCTATACCAGTTTCAATTACTGGAATAGTACTATTATTCACTACTGCTTGAATTAACCCTGCACCACCTCTAGGAATTAATACATCAATGAATTCGTTTAATTTCATTAATTCATTAGTAACTTCTCTAGAAGGATCTTCTACTAATTGTACTACATTGGGATTAATACTAAAACGTTCAAGTGTATTGCGAATACAATTGGTAATGGCAATATTAGAATGAATCGCATCGCTTCCTCCTTTTAGAATAACTACATTACCCGCTTTAAAACATAAGCCAAAAGCATCTAGTGTGACATTTGGTCTTGATTCATAAATCATGCCAATAACACCTATTGGTACTCTTACTTTTTGAATAAATAATCCATTTGGTCTTGTAATCTCTTCTAATAATTCACCAATAGGATCTTCTAATCCAATAATCTCTTGCAGTCCATCGGTCATACTGACGATACGCTCTCTTGTTAAACGTAAACGATCTAGCAAACCAGCGGACATACCAGCTTCCGCCCCTTTTTGTATATCCTTTTCATTTTCTCGTAGAATCACATCACTATGGTCTAATAAATCTCTTGCGATATTTCGCAAGGTATGATTCTTCTCTTGGGTATTCATTCCTTGTAATTCGTAGGTAGCCTCCTTAGCTTGTTCTCCAATTTTTTTAATTAATTCATTCATTCTAGTCAACTCCATATTCCGTAATCACTCTATTTAAAGGTATATCAAATTCTTCTACTGGTAACTTCTCAACCAGTTGTAACGCATAACAAACCCCAATGGTATCTATACTCCTATCATTTGTTAGAAAGCGATCATAGAATCCTTTTCCATAACCAATTCGATTGCCCCCACAATCAAATACAACACCTGGTACTATCATACAAGTATCTTGTTCTCCTTGAAAACGTGGCAACCCATCTATAGGCTCTAAAATGGATTGATACCCCACTTGTAAATCTTCTGTTTTGGTAACAGCATAAAAATGCATAGAATCCCCATTAACTTTAGGATAATATACTGTCTTATGCAATCGAATAGCCTCTCTAGCAAGTATTCTTGTATCTACTTCCTGTTGAATAGGTGCATAGAGAAGAAGATTCTTCGCTTGTAAAAAAGCTGTTGTCTCTAGAACATGATTCGTAATTTCGTTACTTTTTTTGATAACATCTTCTTCTACCATCTGTTTTCTCTTCCACAATATTTCTTGTCGTAGCCGATACTTTTTATCTTTGTTATTCTGTTCCATCATTTTATTCATTATTCTTTTTCTTTAATTTTCGTATGGTACCATCCTGCTCTTGAATACTAATATGTTCTAATTGCCCTCGCAAACTCCCTCGAATAGCTGCCATATATTCACTGCGAATGACCTTCTGTTCCTCTAATTCTTCCGCTGTAAGCCCCTCCCCCTTGGACTTATGCCACAATTCGTTCATTCGTTCAATTCGTTCTTCTGTCATATAAGTAGTTTCCTTCCTCCCTAATTACTATTCTTTTAATCTGCTTAAAACATCACTTAAGTGAAAGGATGCATCAATATTTGCTTTAAACAACGTTCCATACGACTTGCCACTAATTAGTTTATGAATGACTTTTACATCTTCTGCATTGGCAATAAGCATATCTGCTCCTGAAGAAGTTGCTATTTTTGCTGCTACCAATTTGGTATTCATTCCACCTGTGCCAACACTACTGCCTGTAGTTGATTTTCCCATACTCATATACGTATCATCTAATTGATCTACTTGTTCAATAAAAGTTGCCTGCTTATTTTGACGTGGATCATCTGTATATAGTCCATCAATATCTGATAACAAAATCAATAAATCGGCATCTACTAATCTTGTTACAATAGCAGACAATGTGTCATTATCTCCAATTTCAATTTCATCAGTAGATACGGTATCGTTTTCATTTACTACTGGAATAACACCCATTTGAAACAATTCAGAAAATGTATTATGAGCATTTGTACGACTTGTTTTATCAATAATCGTATGTTTCGTCATTAAAATCTGTGCAATCACCTGATTATACTCTGCGAAAATCTTCTGATATGTAGTCATCAGTCTAGCCTGTCCAACGGCAGCATATGCTTGCTTTAAAGAGGTAGCATGTTGTTCCTCTTGTACATGACTAATAGGAATTGCTTTTTTTCCAACAGCAATTGCTCCCGAAGTAACAAGTACTATATCCTTTCCTTGATTTCTCAGATTACACAGTTCTCTTACTAATAGATCCATTTTAACAAAATCTAGATTTCCAGTTTCCTTATGTTGTAGGGAAGAAGAACCGATTTTGATAACGATTCTTTTTTTATCTTTTAAGTATTCTCTCATGTATCAAACCTCATTGTAATATCAAGTATTTACTAGATAAAACGTTTTCATACAACTTATTACTATTGTTTACTCATTTATTCTAGCGTATCTATTTTATCATAAAGTTATCTTGAAAGTCTATCTTTTTTCTACTGATGAATTATAAACATACACCTTATACATAACAATTCCCTTTCTTCTACCATTATTAATCAACTGATCCATGCTCTTTGTAATCGTGTAAGCACAATTATTCAGAACAAAAACTCACTTATCTCTAATCAGTTTTCCTTCTAAGTCATCTACTCTAATTACTGCCTCCCTTTCAAAGAAATAGGGTGTGTATGATTGTATTAAAAGCAAGTAGTTTTGAATTGATAAGAATAGTCATCTAGAATAGATGTTCTATAAGAATTGTTAGAATTCGTTACGTATTCACTTGTTTTCTTTTGTAAAGAATAGCATGAAATTGAGGGGTATGTCAAGGAAACCAAGGGAAAGTTTACCCATTTTATTCTATCATTTTGACATAGTTAACTTTTTTTAACAAACATTTATATCTATAAATGTAATGCACTATATACATTTGTTTATAGGAAGATGTATGAGTGATTAAATACTTTTTCGTATCAGAGTTTATATGATATAAAAAAGTACATGTATAGTATTTACTTTCTATACATGCACTTATCTTATTCTAATTTTTGCTTATTTTCACTTTTCTTATCTTACGATCTTTTAGGCTATGCATGTAGCATACTCTACATCATACCGCCCATTCCACCACCTGCTGGCATTGGAGGAAGGTCTTCTTTAATATTTGCTACTACTGATTCTGTTGTAAGAAGTGTAGAAGCTACACTAGTTGCATTTTGTAACGCACTTCTAGTAACTTTCGCTGGGTCAAGGATTCCTGCTGATACCATATCAACATACGCTTCATTTAAAGCATCGTAACCATGACCTACTGGTGATTCACTTACTTTATTAATAATAACAGAGCCTTCTAATCCTGCATTGTATACAATGTGGAATAACGGAGCTTCTAATGCTTTTAAAACAATATTAGCACCTGTTTTCTCATCACCAATTAATGTTTCAGCTAACTTGCTAACTTCTTTTGCTGCATGAATATAAGCCGAACCACCGCCTGCAATAATTCCTTCTTCTACTGCTGCTCTAGTAGCTGCAAGTGCATCTTCTAGACGTAATTTTGCTTCTTTCATTTCGGTTTCTGTTGCAGCACCTACACGAATCACAGCTACTCCACCTGCTAATTTTGCAAGGCGTTCTTGTAATTTTTCAGTATCGAATTCTGATGTACTTTCATCAATTTGAGACTTAATTTGGTTAATTCTTGATTTAATTTCTCCTGAATCACCTGATCCCTCTACAATTACTGTATTTTCTTTTTGGATTTTTACTGATTTCGAACGACCCAATTGATCCATAGTAACTTCTTTTAAATCAAGTCCTAATTCGTCAGAGATTACTGAACCACCTGTTAAAATAGCAATATCTTCTAGCATTGCTTTTCTACGATCTCCATATCCAGGTGCTTTCACTGCTACTACGTTAAATGTTCCACGTAATTTATTTACGATTAAAGTTGTAAGAGCTTCTCCTTCTACATCTTCTGCAATAATTAATAATTTAGATCCTGATTGAAGGATTTGTTCTAGTATTGGTAGAATATCTTGGATATTCGTAATCTTTTTGTCTGTAATCAAGATATATGGATCTTCTAATAAAGCTTCCATTTTATCCATATCAGTAGCCATATATGCTGAGATATAACCTCTATCAAATTGCATCCCTTCTACTAAGTCTAATTCTGTTTTCATAGTCTTAGACTCTTCAATGGTAATAACGCCATCATTAGAGACTTTTTCCATAGCATCTGCCACTAATGTACCAACTTCATCATCTCCAGCAGAAATTGCTGCAACTCTTGCAATATGGTCTTTTCCATTAATTTTCGAGCTCATATTTGCAATAGAGTCTACTGCCACCTCAGTAGCCTTCTTCATTCCTTTTCTTAAAATAATTGGATTCGCTCCTGCTGCAAGATTTTTAATTCCTTCATTGATCATCGCTTGTGCTAATACAGTTGCTGTTGTTGTTCCATCTCCTGCAACATCATTTGTTTTTGTTGCAACTTCTTTTACTAATTGTGCTCCCATATTTTCAAAAGCATCTTCTAATTCGATTTCTTTTGCAATAGTCACCCCATCATTTGTAATAAGTGGTGCCCCAAACGACTTGTCTAGTACTACATTTCTTCCTTTTGGTCCTAATGTAACACGTACGGTATTCGCTAATTGATTTACCCCTGATTCAAGGGCTGCACGAGCTTCTGCTCCATATTTTAATTCTTTTGCCATTGTAATAAGCCTCCTAATTATAATTACGATTGAATGATTGCTAAAATATCACTTTGTTTTACGATAATGTATTCTTCATCTTCTAATTTCACTTCTGTTCCAGCATATTTCGAATAAATTACTTGGTTACCTTCCGTAACTTCCATTTTTACTTCTTTTCCGTCTACCATACCGCCTGGACCTACTGCGATTACTTGTGCTTGTTGTGGTTTTTCTTTTCCTTGACCTGGTAATACAATACCAGATTTTGTAGTTTCTTCTGCGACTAGTTGTTGTAATACAACTCTGTCTCCTAATGGTTTTAAATTCATTTTAATTGCCTCCTTAATAAATCTTATTTATATTTTGTTAGCACTCTTTTTGAACGAGTGCTAACATATAACACTATCATAATTACTCTTCATTTAATTTGCAATGTGATAAAAATGGCAATATCTCCCTTTATCACATCATACCGTATCTTATCTTTTGATATCTCTTTTTATCTCAATTTTCTAAAATATGAAACTTTTAAAATAATTTAAAATGCTTACACGCCTGATAAATACCATCTTTATCAATATCTGTAGTAATATAATCTGCATGTTCTTTGGCAATGGCAGTTCCGTTACCCATTACCACCCCAACTTGACAATAATCTAACATTTCAATATCGTTTACACTGTCTCCAAACGCAAATGTATCTTCTTGCAGAATCTTTAAGTATTCACACATTTTCTGTATTCCAGTTGCCTTATGATAGCCAACTGGTACAAATTCCGCTGCATTTTTTCGGTGTCTCATGGTACTATACAACTTAGAAAACTCCTCATATACTACTTCTTCTTCGCCACTGTTAATATAGCAACTAAATTTATTCGCCACTATATTCCCATTCACTTCTTCTACTTTTAATAATCGTTCTTTTATCTCAGATTTAACCATTTCAATAATATATTGTTGGTTTGTATTTTCCATTTCGACATTATTATAGTATAAATATTCTTTTCCTTCGAAGATATAAGTTACATCGTATTTTTGTAGAATATCCATAATAAAATCCGTTTCGTTTCTCGTTAATTCTGTGTTAAACAAAATTTCTTTCTGGTATTCACAATACGTTCCACACGCTGCAATAACACCGTCAAAACCTACACTGTCTATGAATTCGTCTAATACCATCGATCGGCTTCGTCCTGTACAGATAAAGATAGAATGTCCATTTTCTTTTACTTGTTTCAAAGCTTCTATGGTACTTTTTTCTATAGGAACACCGTGTGTAATTAATGTTCCATCAATATCAAAAAACAAAGCCTTCTTATTCATGTATACTCCTCTTTTCTTATCTTATGCCGAAAACCTTACACATCATTTTCTATTATAGTTGTAAAAATGTTTCTACAACTTGCTTCATATCCTTTTTATCACATACCGTCTTATGCAAAATAGGTGCTGAACGAATCTCATCAATTGCCTTAGGTATTGCTACTTTAGAAATCTTACACATTTCATCAATTAATGCAAAATCATCTAATGCATCATATTTATGATCAATAGCATTCATCACACTTCTCGCAAATTTATAAGGACTTGCAGTTGATGCAATAATAGTTGTTGTTTTATCTTTTGTAGCTTCTTGATACTTATTATGAACACACGCAGCAACTGCTGTATGTGTATCAATTACATATCCAGTCTTCTTATATAGTGCTTCTATAGTATCTGCTGTTTCTTGTTCCGATGCATAATCTCCAACAAAGTCAATTAACTCATTTTGCATATCTTCCGTAATTTCGTATCTTCCTACACTTGCTAGTGTATCCATATACTTTTTATTAATTACTGCATCTTTATCCGTAAGTCCATATAACAAACGTTCTAAATTACTAGAAATCAGAATATCCATAGATGGAGATGAAGTTAATAGAAATTCTCTATTACGATCATATACACCCATTTGAAAGAAGTCTACAAGTACTTTATTGTCATTAGAAGCACAGATTAATTTTGAAATGGGCAGTCCCATTAATTTCGTATAATATGCAGCTAGTATATTTCCAAAATTTCCAGTTGGAACTACTACATTCATTGGATCACCCATGGAAATCTTTCCATCTTTTACCAGTCTAGTATAAGCATATACATAATACACCATTTGAGGTACTAATCTCCCAATATTAATAGAATTGGCCGATGACAATTGATATCCTTTTCCGTATAATTCTTGTTCCAAGGACTTGTCCGCAAATAGATTCTTTACGCCTGCTTGAGCATCATCAAAATTACCATCTATCCCCACTACATGAGTATTCTTACCAACTTGTGTTACCATTTGTAACTCTTGAATAGGGCTTACTCCATTTTTAGGATAGAACACAATAATCTTAGTTCCTTCTACATCTGCAAATCCTGCTAAAGCAGCCTTTCCAGTATCACCTGATGTAGCCGCTAATATAACAATCTCGTTAGTCACATGATTCTTCTTAGCTGCAGTTGTCATTAAATACGGTAATATAGACAATGCCATATCCTTAAAGGCTATAGTAGACCCATGAAACAATTCTAAGTAATGAACTCCATCTGCTTCCACTAAAGGTGCAATCAACTTTGTATCGAACTTAGAATCGTATGCATTATGAATGCAGTCTAATAATTCTTCTTTTGTAAAATCTGTAAAAAATAACTTCATTACTTCATATGCAATTTCTTGATAGGACATATCTAACATTTCATCAATAGATGAATCTAACTTTGGTATGGTATGAGGTACAAATAATCCTCCATCATCAGCCAATCCTTTCAAAATCGCTTCCGAAGCTGTAATACTATAACGATCACTTCTTGTACTTTTATATGTAATATACATTGGTCTACTCCTACTCTCTACTATATGGTATACGTTAAGAATTATAGCATATCCTTACATGATACGCAAGTTGGAAAATACGAGTGTATTAATAATAACAAAAAACTTCCCCAAACCATTATCTAGTTTGAGGAAGCTTCATTATTTTAAACAATTTATGTATCTAATAACTATTTTGAAATATTGTAAAACGCTTCTCTACCTTTGTACTCAGCAGCACTTCCAAGTTGATCTTGAATTCTAAGCAATTGATTATATTTTGCAATACGGTCTGTTCTTGACATAGAACCAGTCTTAATTTGACCTGCATTAAATCCAACTGCAATATCAGCAATTGTTGAATCTTCTGTTTCACCTGATCTATGAGAAACAACACATGTATATCCAGCTTCTTTTGCCATTTGCATTGCATCAAAAGTTTCTGTTAAGCTTCCGATTTGATTTACTTTTACAAGAATTGAGTTACCAATTCCCTTTTCAATACCTTCTTTTAAAATGCTTGGATTTGTAACAAATAAATCATCACCAACGATTTGAACTTTATCACCAATACGATCTGTTAAAACTTTCCAACCATCCCAGTCTCTTTCTCCAAGACCATCTTCAATAGAGATAATAGGATATTTTTCTACCCATCCTGCTAACATATCAACCATTTCTGCTGTTGTTTTTGATCCACCACCTGATTTTGCTAAATCATACATACCTGTATCAGTGTTATGGAACTCACTTGCAGCAACATCCATTGCAATCGCAATATCTCCTGGCTTACCCTCTTTCGATGGATTATAACCAGCTTTTTTGATAGCTTCTACGATTAATTGTAAAGGTTCTTCGTTACCATCTTTACAAGATGGAGCAAATCCACCTTCATCACCAACATTTGTATTATAGCCTTTTGCTTTTAATACATCACGTAAATTATGGAATGTTTCAGCACCCATTCTCAACGCTTCACTAATATCTTTTGCACCAACAGGCATAATCATAAACTCTTGGAAATCCACAGTAGAATCTGCATGACTACCACCATTTACAACATTCATCATTGGAACTGGTAAAGTTTTACCATTGAAACCACCCAAGTATTTATATAATGGAATTCCATAATAATCACTTGCAGCAATTGCAGCAGCCATAGAAACTCCAAGAATTGCATTTGCACCAAAGTTTGATTTGTCCTTTGTACCATCAGCTGCAATCATAGCATTATCAATCAAATTTTGATCAGTTACATCCATACCTACAAGTACTGGTTTGATTTTTTCATTTACATTAGCAACTGCCTTTAAAACACCTTTTCCTAAGAAACGTCCTTTATCACCATCTCTTAATTCAAGTGCTTCTCTTTCTCCTGTGCTTGCTCCTGATGGAACAATTGCACGACCAAATGCACCAGATTCTGTAGTAATCTCAACTTCTACTGTTGGATTCCCTCTAGAATCAATTACTTCTCGACCATAAACTTCAATAATTTTCGACATTCTTACTTCCCTCCTAAGGATTTAATAAGTAAAATAAACTATACTGATAACAAACTAATTATACGCTTAGACAAGTTTATTGTCAATCATTTTCCCCCTTTTTCTCTCTTTTTTTTAAAAATTCAGTATTCGACAAACAAAAATAGAGTACTATTTTAAATGCTTGCTCATATACGATGTGAATTCAAGTATTTGACTACATCTTTTATTTAGTAATCTTCCACGATTTTGCACTCATACGTTTATTCCAAAGTTCTCCATAACTACCGTTCCCAACTACAAGTTCTTCGTGGGTACCAATACTTTCAATTTCTCCATCATTTACAACAACAATTTGATCTGCGTGTTTAATGCTTGATAATTTGTGCGCAATGACAATCAATGTTTTATCAAGTACCAGTTCATTTATTGCTTCTTGGATATACCACTCATTATCTAAATCAACAGATGCAGTTGCCTCGTCAAGTAATATAATCGGTGCATCTTTTAGTATTGCTCTTGCAATAGAAATCCTTTGCTTTTCTCCACCACTAAGGGATGATCCCCCACTTGTAACAACCGTATCGAATCTATCTTTTAGATTTGTAATAAAATCATAACATCTTGCTTTTTTACAAGCATTTTCCACCTGTTCTATAGTAGCATTTTCATTGCCAAAAGCAATGTTATTATAAATTGTATCATTGAACAAGTATACGTCTTAGAATACCATACTTATGCGCTTGTAACCTAGATTCTCAAAAACATGACGATGAACTGTCAGTTTTCATAATCCACGTATTTCCGTATTTTTTAAAACGATTGTGGTATTGCAACATT
>JAWXVF010000091.1:0-10448 GCA_044425555.1 Eubacteriales bacterium | reverse complement strand
TAAAGACTACAATTCCTTTTTTCGTACAAGTATCTATAGGAATGTTATTCACTCCTGCACCTGCTCTAGCGATTTCTAATAAGTTAGAAGATAATTCCATGTCATGCATGGAAGCACTTCGTACTAAAATTCCTTGTGCTTGCTCTAGTTCTTTCGTTTCTTCATAATTAGGACGAAATCGTTCTAAGCCGATTGGTGCTATTTCATTTAAACAGTAATATGGTGTCATTTATATAACCATGCCCTTTCTGTATTTTCCTCTATTTTGATTCTATGTGGTCTGCTTCAAATTTCTTCATAAAATCTACTAAGACTTGAACACCTTCTATTGGCATAGCATTATACAAACTCGCTCGCATACCACCTACACTTCTATGCCCCTTTAAGTTTTCTAATCCTGCTGCCTTTGCCTCTTTTACAAATTTAGCATCTAGCTCGTCACTTCCTGTAACAAAAGGAATATTCATAAGAGAGCGATCCTCTTTTGCCACCGTTCCTTGAAACAATTTGCTACTGTCTAGAAAATCATATAGAATCGCTGCTTTTTTCTTATTAATTGTCTTCATAGCTTCTAGTCCGCCTAAATTTTGAAGCCACTTAAATACTTTTCCACACATATAGATTCCATACGCTGGTGGCGTATTATACATAGAGTCATTTTCATCATGAATCTTATACGTTAACATGGTTGGAGTACCATCTAATACGTCTGCTGTAATCAAATCTTCTCTGATAATCACAATAACCACTCCTGCAGGACCAATATTTTTCTGTACGCCACCATAGATAATTCCATAGTTAGATACATCTACTGGTTCTGATAAGAAGCACGACGAAACATCTGCCACTAATGTTTTCCCTTTCGTATTTGGCAGTGTTTTGAATTTGGTTCCATAAATCGTATTATTTTCGCAGATATAAACGTAATCTGCATTCTCTGATATGGGTAAATCCGAACAATCTGGTATGTAGGAAAAGGTTTTATCTTCTGAGGAAGCAATCTTATTAGCTACTCCATACTTGGCACCTTCTTCATATGCTTTCTTAGCCCATTGCCCTGTTACAATATAATCTGCTACTTTATTCTTCATTAGATTCATGGGAATCATAGCAAATTGTTGACTAGCCCCTCCTTGTAAAAATAGAACTCTATAATTATCAGGAATGTTCATTAACTCTCGCAAGTCCGCTTCTGCTTCCTTGATAATAGTTTCATACGTCTTAGAACGATGGCTCATTTCCATTACCGACATTCCACATCCTTTATAATCAAGCATTTCTGCTGCCGCTTCTTGTAATACACGTTCTGGTAACACAGCTGGTCCCGCCGAAAAATTATATACTCTGCTCACCTTTTTTTACTCCTTATCTTTCTTTTTCAAATCATCTGCATCAAAGGCAGTGCTAATAGCCCCACCTGGCGATACCATAGGAAATACTTTATCATCTTCTTGAATCACACACTCAATAACAATTGGTCGCTTATTTGCAATTGCCTGCTCTAACGCAGGAGCAAATTCTTCTTTCTTCGTTACTCGCACTGCATCACAACCAAGTCCTTTGGCTGTCATCACAAAGTCTACGCCATCGTCTAACACTGTTTGTGAGTATCTCTTATCATAGAATAACGTCTGCCATTGACGTACCATTCCTAGCACATGGTTATTAATGACTACTTGTATAATTGGTATTTGGTAACGACTAGCTGTTGCAAGTTCGTTTAGATTCATGCGAAAACAGCCATCTCCCCCAACGTTAATACAGATTTTATCTGGATTTCCCACTTTTGCACCAATACAAGCACCTAAGCCAAATCCCATGGTACCAAGTCCACCTGACGACAGGAAGGTACGTGGTTTCGTATAACGATAATATTGAGCCGACCACATTTGATGTTGTCCTACATCTGTTGAGATAATAGCATCCCCTTTTGTTACACGATCAATTTCTTCTATCACAAATGGACAAGTTAATGGCTCTTTTTCATATTTTAATGGGAATTTCACCTTTAAGTCTTGTACATACGCATTCCACTCTTTATTTTCTTTTGGGGAAATTCTTGGGTTCAATTCTCCTAATACATCTTTTAAGTTTCCTACAATAGAAGCTACTGTTTTCACATTCTTATTAATCTCTGCTGCATCTATATCTATTTGCAATATTTTCGCATTGGCAGCAAATTGACTAGCATTTCCCACTACACGGTCTGAAAATCTCGCTCCTAGTGCCACTAGTAAATCACAATTGCTCACACCTAGATTAGAAACCTTCGTCCCATGCATTCCTATCATCCCTGTATAAGAGTCAGCGTGTCCATCAAAGGCTCCTTTTGCCATTAATGTATCGCAAACTGGTGCATCAATTAAACGAGCGAATTCTCTTACTTCTTCACAAGCATCCGAAAGAATCGCTCCACCTCCTAAGTATATATATGGTTTTTTAGCTTCTTTGATTAAATCAAGAGCTACATCAAGTTCTTCTTGGGTGTAGGTCTTGTTATATACAATCTCTTTCGGTGCTTGGTATTCGTAATCATACAGATTTGCTGTCACATCTTTGGTAATATCCACAAGGACAGGTCCTGGGCGCCCTGATTTTGCTATATAAAATGCTTTTCGGATGGTATCTGCAAGAATAGAAATATCTTTTACAATAAAACCATGTTTCGTAATGGGCATGGTCACTCCTGCAATATCGACTTCTTGGAACGTATCTTTTCCTAATAACGGAAGATTTACATTAGCTGTAATAGCTACTAAAGGAACAGAGTCCATAGAAGCTGTAGCTATTCCTGTAACAAGGTTGGTGGCTCCTGGTCCACTAGTAGCAAGACAGACACCTACTTTTCCTGTGGAACGTGCATATCCATCCGCTGCATGAGATGCTCCTTGTTCATGGGAAGTTAAAATATGTTTTATCTCATCACTATGACGATAAAGGGCATCATACACATTTAAAATGGTTCCACCTGGATAGCCAAATACGGTATCCACTCCTTGCTCTTTTAAACATTCGATTACTATTTCTGCTCCGCTTATATTCATGGTAAGTCCTCTACTTTCTTCCTCTTATGATTGAAACCCTTTTGGTAATTCTAGAATTGCTCCACGATTTCCACTTGTTACAAGCTCTCGATATCTTACTAAATACCCACTCTTTACATTAGATTCTCTCGGTATCCATTTTTCTTTTCTGCTTGCTAATTCTTCCTCCGATACTTCCATTTGAATAGAATTCTCAGGAATATTAATGGAGATGATATCTCCTTCTTCTACTAAGGCAATGGGTCCACCTACTGCTGCTTCTGGAGAAACATGTCCAATAGAAGCTCCTCTTGATGCACCTGAGAAACGTCCGTCTGTAATAAGTGCAACACTTGATCCTAATCCCATCCCTGCGATAGAAGATGTTGGATTCAGCATTTCTCGCATTCCTGGTCCTCCTTTTGGTCCTTCGTAACGAATTACCACTACATCTCCGGCTACGATTTTACCACCTTTAATTGCTGTAATAGCATCTTCTTCACAATCAAAGACTCTTGCTGGACCACTGTGTACTAGCATTTCTTCCACAACTGCCGAACGTTTTACTACACAAGTATCTGGTGCAAGATTTCCTTTTAATACAGCAATTCCACCTACTTGACTGTATGGATTCTCGATTGGACGAATGACTTCTAGATCTTGGTTCACACATCCTGTAATATTTTCTTTTATTGTTTTTCCTGTAGCTGTAATTAAGTCTGTATACAACAAGCCTTTTTTATCTAATTCGTTCATCACAGCGTAGACACCACCTGCTTCATTTAAGTCTTCCATATACGTATGCCCTGCTGGTGCAAGGTGACAAAGGTTTGGTGTCTTAGCACTGATTTCATTGGCAATATCCAAATGCAGATCAATTCCTGCTTCATGGGCAATTGCTGGCAAATGTAACATAGAATTAGTAGAACATCCTAATGCCATATCAATCGTAAGGGCATTATGAAAGGCTTTTTCTGTCATAATATCTCTTGGCTTAATATCTGCTTCTAATAATTCCATTATCTTCATTCCGGCTAATTTAGCAAGACGAATTCGTTCTGAATAGACTGCTGGAATAGTTCCATTTCCTTTTAATCCCATCCCCAGGGCTTCTGTTAGGCAATTCATACTATTAGCAGTATACATTCCCGAACAAGACCCACAAGTAGGGCAAGCCTTTTCTTCTAATTCTAACAAGTCTTCATCACTCATTTTCCCTGCGGAATTGGCTCCTACTCCTTCGAATACACTTGATAGACTTGTTTTACAACCTTTTACTTTACCTGCTAACATAGGACCACCTGAGATGAAAATGGTAGGTATATTAATTCTAGCTGCTGCCATTAATAATCCTGGTACATTCTTATCACAATTAGGAATACAAACAAGGGCATCAAATCCATGTGCCATAGCAAGACATTCCGTACTATCTGCTATTAAGTCTCTTGTAACTAGGGAATATCTCATTCCTGCATGTCCCATGGCAATTCCATCACATACAGCAATTGCTGGCACCATAATAGGTGTCCCACCTGCCATGGCAACTCCCATTTTCACTGCCTGTTCAATCTTATCTAGGTTAATATGCCCTGGTACAATCTCATTGTAAGAACTTACAATTCCAATAAGTGGACGGTTCATTTCTTCCTGTGTATATCCTAATGCATTAAATAGGGATCTATGTGGTGCTTGCGGTTTCCCTTTATTTACTGAATCACTTCTCATGTTCTTTTACCTTTCTTTTATGTTTACAACTGCTCTACAATCAAATCTCCCATTTGTATACAACCAACTTGCGAGCAATTCTCTTGCTTACAATCTTCTGACATAATATCTATTGTACGATATCCTTGTTCTAACACTTTTTTCACTGCATTTTCTATATCATCTGCTTCCTTATCTAAATCAAAGGTATAACGTAGCATCATAGATGCTGATAAAATAGTCGCAATTGGATTCGCAATATCTTTCCCTGCAATATCAGGTGCCGAACCATGACTTGGCTCATATAATCCAAACTTCGTATCATTAAGACTTGCCGATGGCAACATTCCAATAGAACCTGTTATCATACTCGCTTCATCTGATAAAATATCTCCAAACATATTCTCTGTTAAGATTACATCAAATTGCGATGGGGTTTTTACTAATTGCATGGCACAATTATCTACTAACATATGTTCTACGGTTACATCTTCGTACTCTTTCGCTACTTCATTAACTACTGTTCTCCACAACCTTGAAGAATCTAACACGTTCGCCTTATCTACACTGATTACTATACTCTTTCTCTTTCTTGCAATATCAAATGCCTTGATGGCAATGCGACGAATCTCATTTTCATCGTATACAAGAGTGTCCGTAGCTTTTCGAATGCCATTTTCTGTTATGGTATTGCGCTCACCAAAATATAAGCCTCCAGTTAACTCTCTCATAATCATCATATCAAATCCTTGATTAGCAATCTCTTCTCTTAGTGGACAAGCTTGTGCTAGTTCTGGATAAAGAATGGCTGGACGAAGATTAGCAAATAGATTCAACTCTTTTCGAATAGAAAGCAATCCTGCTTCTGGACGTAGATGTGGTGCTAATTGATACCAAGGCGATGTATTCGTGTCTCCTCCAATGGATCCCATTAAAACTGCATCTGCCTTCTTTGCCCCAGTAATAGTTTCTTCTGTAATAGGTGTTCCTGTAGCATCAATAGATGCTCCCCCTAATAATAAATCTGTATATGTAATGGAATGACCATATTTTTGTGCTATCTTGTCTAATATCTTTCTAGCTTCTCTTACAATTTCAGGACCAATTCCATCTCCTTGAATACTTGCAATGTTTAAATTCATGTACACTCCCTCTCTTTCTTATCATTTCATTATTCTATATCTCTTAACATACTCCTCTTATGATAACCCCCTCCACCTTAAAAAGTCAAGAAAAAAAGAGAGAAACAACTTAACTTGTTTCTCTCTCAACACTTCTCTTCCTTCTTCCATTATAGACTGTATTTTCCTACTCTCCTGTGGTCTTCTCAATCTGAGTAATCGCACTCTTTTGCATAGGAATTCTACAATTCTTATTATTACCAAATTCTACAATTACTGTATCATCTGTAATATCTATAATAATTCCATAAAAACCTGCTGTAGTTAGTACACAATCTCCCAATTCTAAAGATTCAAACATCAACGCCATTCTCTTTTGTTCTTTCTTCTGTGGACGAATCATCATAAAATACATCATTCCACCAATCATTACAATATAAAGTACAATTGAAACCATTCCCATACTTCCTACTGCTGCTTCTGCCACTACATAATTCATAATTCCTTCTCCATTCTTCTCTAACGATTATTGCTATGTAGTATCATACACAATTTTCTTATAAATTACAAGTGATTTTCTTGAAATCTTGCCATATCTTAACTACACAATTTTCAAAATCTAGCTAGAAAGTTAAGGATTTCTATGTTATCATAATCTCATAACTTTTTACAATTCCATTAACAAGGAAACAGTTCAAATAGAAAGGAATAAGAAACATGATAAAATTAGGGAATATCTTAACTCACGAAATAGTGGATAATGAAATTCGTATTACTTTTGAACACGGAAGCGGATTCGTATCAGTAATAAGCGATACCATAATTCGAGTCAATTACGACCCCAAAGTAGAGGGATCTCCTTCTAAAGCAATTGAGCAAGAATGTAAAGAATTTCGTGGATTTACAACAGCACTAAAAGAAGGCACATTAATTGTACAAACAAAAGTATTAGAAGTACGTATTGACACAGATTATTATGTAGACGTGTATGATATGACTAGAAAACCTATTGTCTTAGATTATCGGAAAGATCTTGCAAAAGTAGAGGAATTAAATTCCGAACAAGTAGAAGTGCTTTCTGGGGAGGGACATGCTGTTCACGGCAAGGAGGAACAAGAGTTATATGTTGCTAAACAAATGGACGGCGAAGAATGTTTTTATGGACTTGGTGAAACCACAGGATTTATGAACAAACGTCATTATGAGTATGTAATGTGGAATACAGATGATCCTTCTCCTCATGTGGATCATTACAAATCCCTCTATAAGTCTATTCCATTTTTTATTACCCTAAAGAAAGAACATACCTTTGGTATCTTTTTTGACAATACGTATAAGACATACTTTGATATGGGAAAATCTAGCAACGAGTATTATCTATTTGGTTGTAATAACGGAGCATTAAACTATTACATCATTTATGGAGAAGATATAAAGAGTGTAATTGGAGGATATACTTCCTTAACTGGAACAACTCCTTTGCCACAACTATGGACACTTGGATACCAACAAAGTAAATGGGGATATATTGACCAAGCAGATATCGCCTATATTGCCGACAATATGCGAAAACATCAGATTCCTTGTGATGTAATTCATATGGATATTGATTACATGAACGGCTATCGCGTGTTTACATGGGATGAAGAACGCCATAAGAATCCACAAGAAGAATTAAAGGGATTATTAGAACAAGGGATTAAAATTGTTACCATAGTAGACCCAGGTGTCAAAAAAGATAAAGGGTACTCTGTATATGATGAAGGTATGGAAAAAGATTATTTTGCCAAAGATCCAGATGGTGTAACGTATGTGAACGCTGTATGGCCAGGGGATTCTGTATATCCAGATTTCGGAAAAAAGGAAGTTCGTAAATGGTGGGGTGAGAATCATAAAATGCTCCTTGACGCAGGCGTTAGTGCCATTTGGAATGATATGAATGAACCAGCTAGTTTTAATGGTCCACTACCAGATAATGTGGTTTTTCACGATGAAAACCGTGAAGTTTCTCATGCAGAAATGCATAATGTATATGGACTTCAAATGGCAAAAGCTACGTACGAATATTTGAAAGAGTATACTGGAAAAAGACCATTTGTTATTACAAGAGCTTGTTATAGTGGTGCACAAAAGTATGCAACTGCTTGGACTGGGGATAACCATAGTATGTGGGGGCATTTGCAAATGGCAATTCCACAATTATGTAATCTTGGTATGAGTGGTATGAGTTTTGTTGGAACAGATATTGGAGGATTTAGTGCAGATACTACACCTGAATTATTAGTACGCTGGGTACAAATGGCTGTCTTTTCTCCATTATTCCGTAACCATTCTGCATTAGGTACTCGTTATCAAGAACCTTGGAAATTCAATAATAAAACACTCGATATTTATAGGAAGTTTGTAGAATTTCGTTATGCTATCTTACCATATCTATATGATTTATTAGAAGATGGTACAAGAACTGGACTTCCAGTAATGCGTTCTATGGTCATGGAATATCCTACTGACGAAGTTGCTAAAACTTGCAACGAACAATTTATGGTTGGAGAACAATTATTAGTGGCACCTGTTCTAATGCAAGGATGTATCTATAAAACGGTGTATCTTCCAGAAGGAATCTGGTATGATCTTCACACTCACAAAAGATACGAAGGAGGAAGTTGCATTTCCTATCATGCACCACTAGAATGCTGTCCTATGTTTGTAAAAGAAGGGAGTATCATTCCAATGTATCCACCTATGCAATATGTTGGAGAGATAGCATTAGATACTTTACATTTGCACGTATTTGGTGAATCTGCTAAATATGTACATTACCAAGATAATGGTACTGATTTCTCTTATGAAAAAGGTAATTATAATCGTTATGAATTCAACGTTGCCAAAGATGTATTAACTTATACTCTATCACACACAGGATATGATAAAAAGTATTCTAAAGTAATCCTTCATAATGAGAACGCAACACAAGAAATTATTTTGTAAGAAAATAAGAATTTCATAAAGTTTCACTTGCTATAGGACCTAATCTATGGTATAGTAACTATAGTTGTGAAACGCCGGCATGTCGGAATGGCAGACGAGGCAGACTCAAAATCTGTTGTGGGTAACTACGTGTGGGTTCAAGTCCCACTGCCGGCAGTTCTTTTGTTTATTTTTGGCACTTGTAATAAGCTTTTTTAACTATTTATCTAAGCCATTGAGGCTTATTTTTTTATCAAATTTTTGCAATTATTTGCTGTACTTTATATATTTTGTGTTTACTAATGATGATAGAGAATCAAAAGACCCTACTTACTATTCAACAAGGATAACGTAACAGTAAGAAAACTAAATTGTACCCCTTGTCAAGGACATTTGTGAAAAAAAGAAGGATGGGAACGTATGTTCTTTTCGTTGTTGCTATATTCTATTATTTTTCTGGTTCTTTGCTATAGGATCATGAATACCTTCTACAAGCAAATAGTTTTTTTGCTCTACTAAATGGTATTCATTTCTTGTTCCATGCTTTTTCTCTGTCTTTCTACGACCATAAGCAATTTTACCACAATAAACAGGATTTTTTAGGATTTTACGAATCAGTGCTGCATCAAATAGTGGATTTTTACCATTCTGTCTTGCTATCTTACGTATTCCATGATTTTCAAGATATTTAGATATTCCACTTGCTCCAATATCTGTACTTGCATACTGTTCAAATATAGTTCTAATTACAGTAGCTTCTTCTTCGTTAATTTCTAACTTTCCATTTAACAACTGATAACCATAAGGAGCGAATCCACCATTCCATTTTCCTTCACGTGCTTTTTGCATTCGACCTTCCATGGTTTGAATACGAGAGTTTTGTGCATCTAAAGAGAAACCATCTACTTGCATCACTGTTGAAACTCTTGTATACGTATATACTTTAATCTTGCCTTTGCTCATAATAATCTCCATTCTTATAACACCTGCAATATTTGGACATAAAAATTATATTTTTCACACTATTTCCACCTATCTATTCTTACATATCGTTTCTTGTATAAAACGTAGCTTTTCCCTTTCCATGACGAGTTATAAACTCTTCTTCCATAAGTTTTTTAAGCGAATTTTCAATAGATGCTTTTCCTATAGAAGGAAGAAGTTCCATAATTTCGCTCTTTGTAAATTTACCAATTTTATCACAAACTGCTTTTCTTACTTGCTCTATCGCTGGGAGTTTCTCATCTACATAATCTACTCTCATCTCAAAATCTCTATAAGCTGCAAGGATAATTCCAAGTATATATTTTATAAAAGGAACAGGATTATTTGTATTTTCGTTCCAATTTATACCACACTCCTCAAGCACATCATAATATTTCAATTTTGTTTTTTCTATTTTGCTCTCAAGACTTATATATCGGCCAACTACATAACCACATCGATATAGCAATAATGTTGTAAGAAGTCTCGACATACGACCATTACCATCATTAAATGGGTGGATACACAAAAAGTCATTAATGAAAATAGGAATTAAAACCAACGAATCAATGACACAAGAATCAAGTACCGTGTTAAAACTTTCACAAATATCATCTATTGCTTTTTCAGTTTCATGGGGTGGAAGTGG
>JAWXVF010000002.1:0-53404 GCA_044425555.1 Eubacteriales bacterium | reverse complement strand
GTATGATGGAAATTGAACGCAGATTGGATCGGAGAATTATTACAAATCCAGCATTTGCCATTGAAACAGCACATAGAGAAGCCTTTGCTATGACAGAATTAGCAGTTCAGAGTACCAAGATGGCATTAGAGTCTCTTGTAAATGCTAATGGAAAAATGGCTAAAAAAGTAATTGGGAATGAACAAGTGGTGAATCAATATGAAAAAATGATAACAACCTTTTTGGTGGACGTAGACAATGCTCCATTAGTAGAATCACAGCATGAAATGGTGAAGAACTTATTCTATATCATCAGTGATGCAGAACGAATTGGAGATCATGCAGAACACATTGCAAGATTGAGTCTTAATAAGATAAATGAGAAAACGGAATTTTCTAATAAAGGGAATAAAGACCTTGATAAGATTATGAAAGAAACGATCACCCTATTAGATTTGATGTTAGAAAGTTTTAACGAAAAATCTACAGAAGCTATTAAGAGAGCAGATAAGTTAGAAAATAAGATTGATGAAATGGAAGAAGAATTACGAGGAAAACATATTCAAAGACTTTCAAAAGGAAAATGTTCGCCTGCAAATGGTGTCATCTTCTTAGGTGCTATTAGCAATCTAGAACGTATTTCAAACCATGCTAATAACATTGTGAATTATGTAGAGCCTTAAGAGACTTGAGGGATAAGTGTATGCAGAAAATCTTTGTAATCGAGGATGATGAAAATATTCGTAATCTTGTAAAAGTAGCATTAGAGGGGTATGGTTATGAAGTGCAAACTTTTGAGAATGCAGAAGACTCCTTAGAGGTGATAGAGAAAGAGCAGCCAGATCTAGCAGTATTTGATCTAATGCTACCTCAAATGGATGGATTAACAGCTATTGGAAAGATTCGTAAAATGGAGACCATAAAAGGAATTCCTTTAGTGATTCTAACAGCGAAAGATAAAGAGTATGATAAAGTCATGGGGTTAGATGGTGGTGCAGATGATTATATTACGAAACCATTTGGTATTCTAGAATTGACGGCTAGAATACGTGCCTTATTACGTCGTGCTACAAAAGGAAGAGAAATAGAAGAAAAGTCGATGAAAGAAGGGGCACTACAAATCAATACCGCAATACGGGAAGTAAAAGTGGAGAACAAAGTGGTGAACTTAACCTTTAAAGAGTATGAATTATTATTGTATTTAGTAGAGCGTAAAGCTCGTGTAGTAGGTCGAGAAGAGCTATTAGACGAGTTATGGGGATATGATGCGGAAATAGAGACGCGTACATTAGATATTCATATTCGCACTTTACGTCAAAAATTAGGAGAATTAGGGACTATTTACATTAAAACGGTAAGAAGTGTAGGGTATTGTTTTCGAGTAGACTCGTAATCATGAATAGGAAATGCATATGAAAAAAGTATTAGTGACACGTTTTGCTTGTATTTTAATTATTATGTTAGTTACCAATAGTGGGATTACGTATTTCGTATCCGCTAAGGAATTGTTAAATTCCACCATTGCAAATCTAAGCAATATAGCAAATGTGATTGATTATTCTCTAGAATTGGATCAGAACATTGGAATAGAATTAGAGGGAATAAAGAATCGAATAGATAGTCAATTACTCCGTATTACGATTATTAATCCGCAAGGAGATGTTCTAGCGGATACAGATGCAAAGGGGAAATCTATTGAGAATCATGGAAATCGTCCAGAAGTGATACAAGCTTTTGAGGATGGAAGTGGTTATGCAACAAGACAGTCCAAAACTCTTCAAAAGAAGATGTTATATGTGACACAATATTCTGATGATAAGGATGTGGTGATTCGTATAGCGGTTGCTTATACTGGATTAACGGATTATGGAGCAATCTTTTTACCTACGTTTCTAGGAAGTGTTATGGTATCCTTATTCATCTCTCTTATTGTGGCAACAAGATATACAGATAGTATTATTAAGCCATTACGTCATATTGCATCACTTATGCAGGGGATTCAAGAGAATCAATTTGAATTTGATGCTTCAAACTATCGCTATGAAGAGTTGAATATTATTTCTAATACAACGGTTCAATTAACAGGAAATATAAGACGTTATATTAAAAAGAGAGAATTGGAAAAGAGAGTGCGTCAAGAATTTTTTTCGAATGCATCACATGAATTAAAGACTCCCATTACTTCTATTAAGGGGTATACAGAATTAATTCATAGTGGAATGATTACAGAAGAGAAAACAGTTAACGATTTTCTAGAAAGAATCTTAGTAGAAACGGATCATATGACTACCTTAATCAATGATATCTTAATGATCTCTAGATTAGAAACCAATGAAGTGGAAGTAAGTATGATAAAGATTCGTATGAATTTAGTGGTAAATGATATTTTAGAAACCTTAAAACCACAAGCTATGAACCAAGAGGTAGGAATCTATTGTGAATGTGAACCTATTACCATTCATGCGAACTTAAAACAAATGACGCAATTATTATCGAATCTAATTAGTAATGGTATTAAATATAATGGAGTAGGTGGTAGTGTATGGGTGAAGCTATATCAACATGGCAATCATCTTCATATTCAGGTAAGGGATGATGGAATGGGTATTTCCTTAGAAGATCAAAAGCGAATATTTGAACGATTTTACTGTGTAGATAAAGGGCGTAGCAAGAAAATGGGTGGTACGGGTCTTGGTCTAGCCATTGTAAAACATATTGTAGAATATAACAAAGGAAAGATAGAATTAACAAGTGAAGTAGGAAAAGGAAGCAAATTTGATATAATTCTACCAATAGTTTGACAATTATGTTATTTTACGGTAAACTGAGCATATACTAAAATGTACAGAATGAGGGAGGTTCATATGGACAATACAACAGCGAGTTCTGAAGAAACAAAAAAAGGAACAACGAAAAAAACAACGGCAAAGAAAACTACGAAAAAAGCAGCTTTGAAAGAATCTATGGTAATAGAATTTTCTGGGAAAACATACACCCAAGCCGAGTTGGTAAAGATTGCCAAAGATGTTTGGAGATATGATTTGAAGAATAAAGTATCAGACTTTAAAGAAGTAGAGTTGTATGTAAAGCCTGAGGAGGCGATGGTGTATTATATTATTAATAAAAAAATTTCTGGAAGTTTCATGATTTAGTATTACATAATATAAGAAGAAGTATGGAAAGATAGGTTCGATAACAAGTGTTATCGAACCTATTTTTTGTGTAAACTAGTAAATGATTTGACGTAATATAGAACATATATTATAATAAATGAGGACTTTAGAAACAATCAATGGTTATGTAAGGGAAGGTATGGTGTTGCTATATGAATGGTTCAGTAGGTTGGATTATCGTTTCTTTTGTTATTTATTTAGCGTGTATGATTACAGTAGGGATAATATACTCTAAGAAAACGGCGAATTCTGCGGATTACTTTTTAGGGGGGAGAAGTTTGGGTGGTTTTGTAGCGGCATTGTCAGCACAAGCTTCAGATATGAGTGGGTGGTTATTAATGGGCTTACCTGGTTCTGTGTATGCATTAGGAACAGGGCAAGCATGGATTGCTATAGGTTTATTTCTAGGAACAGTGGGAAACTGGTTATTTATTTCAAAGAGATTAAGAAGATATACGATTCGAGCAAACAATGCTTTGACATTACCAACTTATTTTGAAAATAGATTTCATGATAAGAAGCGAATCTTACTGTTAGTTTCATCTATTACAATAGTAGTCTTTTTCTTAGTGTATACTGCGTCTGCCTTAGCAGCAGGTGGGAAATTATTCCATATAGTGTTTGGTGTAGATTATGAACTTGCGTTAACAATTGGAGCAGTCGTTATCTTAGTATATACGTTTATGGGTGGATTCTTAGCAGTTTGTACAACGGATTTTGCACAAGGACTTTTGATGTTAGTAGGACTTTTGACAGTTCCGATTATAGCATATTTTTTCATAGGAGCAGAGAATATAATGCCTATTTTGGAAGAAACGAATGTGACGGGTGGTACTAGCCTTTATATGAACCTTATGTATAATCATGGAGTACCATATACATTTGTACAGATTTTATCACAATTAGCGTGGGGACTTGGTTACTGTGGAATGCCACACATTTTAGTACGTTTTATGGCTGTGAAGAATGAGAAAGAATTAAACAAATCAAAAGGAGTCGCTATTGCTTGGGTTGGATTATCACTTTTTGCAGCGTGTGCTATTGGAGTAATAGGGAGAGCTTTTTTGGCTCCTGTAATTCTAGAAGGTGCAGAAATAGAAAATGTTTTTATTACCATGATTATTAAAATGTTTACTGAAACATTAGGGATACCATTAATTGGTGGGTTATTCTTATGTGGTATCTTAGCTGCAATAATGTCTACAGCGGATTCGCAGTTATTAGTAAGTGCCTCTAGTGTTGCAGAAGATATCTATAAAGGAATAGTAAATCGAAATGCAGATGATAAGAAAGTGTTACGAATGAGTAGATATACGGTTGTTATTATTGCAGTAGTAGCATACTTAATTGCATTAGATCCAAATAGTTCTATTATGGGATTAGTTTCAAATGCTTGGTCTGGATTAGGCTCAGCCTTTGGTCCTATTGTAATTTTATCATTATTTTGGAAGAGAACGAACATAGCAGGAGCAGTAGCAGGAATTGTATCTGGTGCATTAACAGTAGTTATTTGGGATTACATACCGTTTGTAAATGGTGCAACAATAGGAAGTGTAACAGAGATTTATTCGTTGTTAATTGGATTTGTAGTAAGTTTATTAATGATTGTAATAGTAAGTGTATCTACGAAAGCACCTTCTTCTGAGATTTTAGCAGAATTTGAAGATGTGAAGATGGGACGTGTAGAAGAAGTGTAATGAATATGGAGTAAGATACAAGTAATCAATGAGGAGTTGTTAAGAAGTATGCTATGGAAGAAGCAGATTTCTTAACAACTCTTTTTGGTAAAATAATACACCTAATAGAAAAATAATCGACTTGTTTTGGGAGGGAATCATTCGTTATAATAAGAATAGATAGAAGTTGAAAGGGGCAGATTATGAAAAGTGTTACACAAGTTGCTAGAAAAAAAGGTAGATTATATTATTTTAAGAAGAGTTTGCCATTAACGTTAATGGCGTTGCCAGGAATTATTATTATGGTATTATTTAAATACCTTCCCATGTCTGGTATGGTTTTAGCATTTAAAAAATTCAGTGTTCGTGGTGGTATTTTTGGAAGTCCATGGAATGGAATGGAGAATTTTCAATTCTTATTTAAAAGTTCAGATGCATTTATTATTACAAGAAATACTCTCGTATACAATGTGGTATTTATTATAATAGACTTGGTGGCAGCAGTTGCCATAGCCATCGCATTAAATGAATTATTAAACAAGAAGCGAGCTAAATTTTTTCAAACAGTGTTTATGGCACCATACTTTTTATCGTGGGTAGTTATTTCTTTTATTGCGTTTGCTTTTTTGAGTGTGGATAAGGGATTTTTGAATACGATTTTAAAAACATTTGGAATGGAAACGGTTAGTTGGTATAGTGAAGCGAAATATTGGCCGTTTATTCTAGTCTTTTTTCAAGTATGGAAAACAGCGGGGTATTCTACTGTTATGTATTTAGGGAGTTTGGTGAGTATTCCCCACGATTATTATGAAGCAGCTTGTATTGATGGAGCAACGAAGTGGCAACAGATTAAGTTTATTACGATTCCATGTTTACGTTCTATGATGATTGTGTTGACTATTTTAGCCATCGGTAAAATATTTTTTGCAGACTTTGGATTGTTTTATCAATTACCACGTAATTCAGGACCATTATTCTCAGCTACTAACGTAATTGATACTTATGTGTATCGAGCGTTAAAAGAAACTGGAAACATTGGTATGGCAGCAGCAGCTAACTTATATCAATCCTTAGTAGGATTTGTATTTGTAATTACATCCAATTTTGTAGTCCGTAAAATTGACCGAGATAGTGCATTGTTTTAGAGGAGATGAAGATGAAAAAAAAGAAAGAGATAGTAGAAGAGTTTCATGAGTCAAAGGTAAATCAAATATCGAAAAAAACTAATATTGGTTTAAATGTTATTATGTATATCATGACCTTGTTTTGTGTGTTACCTGTACTTTTAGTATTTATTGTTTCTTTTTCAAGTGAACAAAGTATATTTGAAAAGGGATATAGCTTTTTTCCTAATGAGTTTAGTCTAGAGGCATACCAATTTTATTTTCGTCTAGGAGATCAAATCTTTCGTTCTTATGGGATTACATTGACGGTGACGGTGATTGGAACTATATTAAGTTTAGTAGTTACTACGATGTTTTCTTATGTGCTATCTAGAAAAGATTATCGTTATGGGAAAATACTAACGTTTCTATTGTTATTTACCATGTTATTTAATGGTGGATTAGTACCTACCTATATGGTAAATACACAGATACTGAATTTAGGGAATACCATTTGGGTTTTGATTTTACCTATGTCGTTAAATGCTTTTTATGTAATTGTACTTCGTACTTTTTTTCAAGGAATACCAATGGAAATTATTGAAGCAGCACATATTGATGGTTCCAAAGAATTTTCAACCTTTGTTCGTATTGTAGTTCCTTTATCAAAACCAGGAATTGCAACAATTGGATTATTCACTATGATTGCGTATTGGAATGAGTGGTTTTCTGGTATGCTCTATATGATGAATCAAGAGAAGTATCCAATTCAAACATTACTGTGGAGTATTCAAAATAGTTTAGAGTCTATTAAACAATCTTCCTTAAACGCAATGGAAATGGCAGAATATGCATCGTCTGCTCCAACGGATTCTGGAAGAATGGCTTTAACAGTAATGGTTATTGTACCAATTTTGTTGGCATATCCATTCTTTCAAAGATTCTTTGTGAAAGGTCTTACGATTGGTGGAGTCAAAGGATAAATAATAATTCATTAGCCTATGTAGGTAAAGGAGGAAGTAAGATGAAGAAAAAGTGGTTAGGAAAGATGCTCTGTGCAACAGTAATCGCATCCATGTTAGTGGGGTGTAGCAGTGGAGATACTAGTACGTCAAGTTCTTCGGATGGAAGTAATGCAAGTATTGGAACACAAGAAGCGGGTGAGGAAATCGTTACCTTAAAGTGGTATATGTCATTGAATCCCATTTCACCAGATACAAATGAAGTAATTGAAGCGTTAAATGAGTATACAAGAGAAAAAATTGGCGTGGAAATTGACTATACAGTCATTGCTAATCCAGATTACAAAGAGAAAATGCCAACATACATTAATTCGGGGGAGTATTTTGATATTTGCTTTACAGCGAACTGGACAACCAATTATACACAGTTTGTAGGAAGAGATGCATTTCTTGACATTACAGAATTGTTGCCAGTAAGTGCAGCTGAAACATACGAATTTATTCCAGAAGCGATTTGGCAAGCAGTAACTGTAAATGATGGCATTTATGGTGTTCCTTCTTATAAAGAAATGGGATGGCAAGGTGGACTTTTCATTAACACAGATATTGCTGATGAATATGGTATTGATCTAACAACTGTAAAGTCCTTAGATGACTTAACAGCAGTATTAGGAATCGTAAAAGAACAATCCGTATCAAATGGAGTAGATATGATTGGGGTAGCAGGACTTGGAAATAATATGGGATTTTCTATTACAAATCCATATGAAAGTCTAGTTGGTACACCTGCAATTCCAGGTGCAGCAGCAGTACCTGAATACAATAACTTCCAAGGAATGCCAGAAGTATTTAATCAATACGCATCAGATGATTATATGGAATACTGTAAAACAGTACGTGAATGGTATGAAAATGGATATACATCAGCAGATCCAGTACAATATGATTCTGATATTGCAAGTAGAGCGAACGATTTTAAAACAGGTAAATTATTCTCATACATTGTTTCTTTTGCTCCAGGTGCTACGGAAGCAGAGATTGCAACTACAGGACATGGGGTAACCTATATTCCATTAAATAATCCGTTATGTGAAACAAGAACTGCTCTTGGAGGATTGTTAGCGATTTCTTCGGGTTCGGATTATCCAGAAAAAGCATTAGAATTTATTAATTTATTAAATACAGATGAGTACGTTGGCACTTTGATTAGACATGGTATTGAAGGAAAACATTACTCTTTAGTAGGGGACAACCAAGTAGATGTAACAATGGATGGAACGATTAGTACAGATGAACATGGATACATTGATTACAAATTTGGATGGCAATTTGGAACTCCATTTAATCAAAAATGGGATATTTCATATCCAGATAATATCGAAGAAATGTTTGTTGAACATAATGAAATAACAGTTGTATCACCTAATAATGGATTTTCATTTGATGCAACACAATCAGAGACGGTCATTGCGGCACTTACTAATGTAGTTGCAGAATATTCATTAGCATTAGAAACAGGAATGATTGATCCAGAAGAAAATATTCCAAAGTTCTTAAGTGCATTAGAGGCTAATGGAGTAGATGATTTGTTAACAGAAATAGAAGCACAATTACAACAATAATTTTATAAGTAGAATGATAAAAGGTGGTGGGTCAGTAGTTTTGATCTGCTACCTTTTTAAGTAATCATGGATGATAGGACAGTGGTGGCAATTGGATGCGTGCCGTTAATTGATTCGTGTCATTCATGAAAAAGGATAAGTGACCTTGCATACCATACTTTAACTGTAAGCGATCATTTACATTGCGAATACCAAAACCATTTGTTACTTGTAAGTTATCAGATATATATAGTAGATATTCGTTTAGAATACCTGTATCGCAACCACATCCATTATCTGTTACAAAGATGGTAAAGTGATCTACGTGTGAGACTCCATAAATATGAATGAGTAATGGAGTGTGGGAAGAGAGCATACCATGACGTATGGAATTTTCAATCAGTGGTTGTAAGATAAACTTTGGAATATGGCAATGTTTCAATGATTCTTCCTGAATGTTTAGGGTAATGATTCCATCGTGTCGCAATTGGTAAATCTTAATAAATTCTTGAATATGCAGTAATTCATCCTGAATGGGAACGATGTCATCAGGATTGGTAATACTATATCGCATTAGATTAGCAATACTATCTACAATGCTTGCAATCTCGTCTTCTCCTTTAGATAAGGCAAGCCAGTTTACAATGTCCATGGTATTAAAGATAAAGTGAGGATTGATTTGTGCTTGTAATGCTTTTAATTCAATTTCTTTTTGATGTTGACTCTGTTCGGAGTGTTCTTTAATTAAGTAATTCACCTCATGAATAAGAGAGAGAAAACTTTCTGTAAGAAGTTGTAATTCTAAATCTTTTGCAGGTTGTAGAGAATGATTTTGAAAGTTTCTTTTTTGACTAATCCTATTAATGTGGTCGGCTAAAGTGATAATGGGTTTTGTGATATAACGGGTAGCGAAAAATACAATGGTAATGAGTGCAATCATAAATGCAAATCCGAACATAAAAAAAGATTCACTTATACTTTCTAAAAGATTGTTAATATCAGAATAAGGTGTTAAAAATAAGAGAATCAAACCATGGCTGCTATTGGTAAAATTAGCAAAGTAACGTTCATTGTGAATGGTGATTAGGGTACTTACTTGCTCGGGTGCGTCAAGACGAATGAGTTCATGGTATACATCATGGTACAAGGTTCTAGAAGTATCTAAACTAGTATAGATAATGGAATAATCACTATTTAAAATGGCGTATCCACTATTGGAAGTAATGGGCTGTGTTTTAAATAGCTCATCTAAATAATTCATATTAATGGTAGTTAAGATGACTCCTAATCCTTCTTTAAAATAAGGACCTGTATAATAATTATTCATAACTTTTTGAGCTATATGAAATTGGTTCGTTTCCTGATTATAGAATACGTAGGAAAAATTAGGAGAGTAAATGGTGCGCTCATACCAATCTGTATGAGAGACTAAAGTATTACGAAAAATTGAACTGACAGAATTGTAAGTGTTATTTTCCAAATTTCGATCTTCAAAGTAGGTGCTAAGAGGTAATTGATCATTTAAAAATAAAATATTGCTAGAGATGTTGTAATCACTTTCAAGTTGAAAAGAAGAATAATGGTAAAATTGTTTGGATAGAGAAGCTTTTAGATTGATTCCTTGTAAAATATCGGTTGGTGTTGTGGATAAGTAGATACCACAGGCTTCATCACTAGTAAAATGCAATCCTATTTGACGAATGGAATTCATAAAGCTAGTAACAAGATTTTGATTGATCATAATGGTAGATTCTTGTGAAGCAATTACTTGCTTTGTGATAGTTTGCTGGAACAATAAGTACACAAAGATATACATTAATAACAATACAATGCCTAAGGAAGTAATGAGAATAGAAAAGAATTTTTTTTGAATACTCATAGTAGTCTGCTAACCTTTCGGTGAAAGAGGTTCTGGTGTGAAATATTGTGTTCCAAGTTTATGCTTGGTACGATATTCGCTAGGTGTTAAGCCGGTTGTTTTTTTGAAGATTTTTGCAAAATATTTTGCGTCTAAATAGCCACATTCTGTACAAATACAGATAATAGGGTCTCTAGTATTCGTAAGAAGTCGTTTTGCCTTCTCCATACGAAGATCAGTAATGTAATCGCTTAAATTACTGCTAGTCGCCTGTTTGAAAAAGGTGCTTAAATAAGAAATGGTAAGATTGATTTCGTTGGCAAGGTATGTAACATTAAAAACAGGGTTTTGATAATTAGCGTTGATTAGCTCAATAATGTGTTTAATAGTTTCTTCTGTATTAGAATAGGTAACGGTATTGGTACCAGCTAAAATATCATAATATTTCACAATGATATATTCTTGTTTTAATTCAATGGTTGGTAAATCTAAAAATTCTGCGATGGCTTTTTGTTGAGATTTTTCCAACGTTACTTTATTAATGTGAATGGTATTCAAATAATAAAATAAATAGTGAATAAGTTGCATACCAAGTGCATTAAAATTACTATGATTTTCATAAGAAAGAAATAAATCTGATTGAAAATACTCATTAAAATAAGAATGATTAGAAGTGTTTAATGCATCAACGATATTTTCTTTTAAAGAGTGATCCCATGTCTGTAAAAGTTGTTGCTTTTCATGTAGTTTAGTTTCATTGATATGGATTAAGAGTGCTTCTAATTGATTGATTTTTTCTCTTGTAATTGGCTTTAGAATATATTGATTTACACCACAAGAAATAGCTTGTTGGGCATATTGAAAATTATCGTGAGCACTTAATAAGATTAATTCAATATTCAAGGGACTATTAGCAACGGCTTGTGCCAATTCTAAACCATCCATAATAGGCATTTTAATATCTGAAATAATGACATCAGGACTGTTTTGGATTGCTAATTCTAAGGCTTCCTTTCCGTTAGAAGCAGTTCCAATGAGTTCCCCATCAAAGGCATCCCAATGTAAGGTGCTTATTAAACCGTTAATTGCAAATTTTTCATCATCTACTAATAGAATCTTCATACCAACGAATCCCTTCCTAATGAGTTATAGTGATAGTATACCATAAACTAGGAATTAGAAACAACAAAGGGAATAGATTTCTTAGTTTTCATGGAAAATGCATTGCACACCCCATACAGATGTGTTAATCTGAAAGAGTATAGAAAAGAGTAAATGCAAACAATAAGGAGTGGAAGATGGAGCTGATAATACAAGTAGCATTATTAATTGTTGGATTTGGTATGTTAGTAAAAGGAGCGGATTGGTTTGTGGAAGGAGCGGCTTCCATTGCCAATCGATTTGGAATTCCGCAGATTGTTATAGGCCTAACCATCGTTGCATTAGGTACGAGTGCCCCAGAAGCTGCCATTAGTATTAGTGCTGCTTTAAAGGGAAGTGGAGACTTAACCATTGGTAATGTATTGGGAAGTAATATTTTAAATGTATTAGTTATATTGGGCTGTACTGCAGTCATTACTCCCTTAGTAGTACAAGCGAATACGTTTCGCTATGAGATACCATTTGTCATTTTCATTACCTTATTGCTAACTTTTTTAGGAAGAGATGGTAGTGTGGATTTTGGGGATGGAATTATTTTATGGGGATTATTACTTCTCTTTTTAGGATATTTGTTATATATGTCTAAAAGTGAGAATATGGAAATTGAGGATGAGGATGAGGGCAAGATAACTTCTATGTGGCAACTGTTATTATTAACAGTTCTTGGTGTGGGATTAATCGTATTGGGAAGTAATGTAACAGTAAATAGTGCCACGCAATTAGCACAGCTATTTGGTTTAAGTGATCGCTTAATTGGTTTAACAGTAGTGGCCTTTGGAACGTCGTTACCAGAATTGATTACTTCTGTAACAGCGGGACTGAAGGGAAAAGCAGATATTGCAATTGGAAATATCATAGGAAGTAATGTATTTAATGTGTTGTTTGTAGCAGGGACAGCAGCATTGATTACACCAATCACATTTGCTTGGCAATTTTTTACTGATGGATTAATTGCTACGGGAATAGTAGTACTATTATGGTTTTTTATTTGGAAAGATCGCTTATTAAAACGATATGCAGGAGGTGTTTTATTAGCGTGCTATGGAGCTTATTTTGTGTATTTGGTGACCTTAGTATAAAGTTTGTGGGAAGTTTACTGATGAGGGTTGTACCTTTTGGTTAACCGTGTTATAATGACAACGAAAAAAGCACATAAAGGAGATTTAAGTATGAAAGGTAATATTATTGTAGGACAATCAGGTGGGCCAACAGCGGTTATTAACTCTAGTGTAGCAGGTGTATTTACAGCGGCTAAGAAACTAGGTGTAAAGAAAATCTACGGAATGGTACATGGCATTGAGGGGTTTTTAGAAGAGAAGTTTTGTGATCTATCAGAACAATTAAAAGATGAAACAGATGTAGAATTATTAAAAAGAACTCCATCGGCATTCTTGGGTTCTTGTCGTTTTAAAATGCCTAAAATTGAAGGACATGAAGAGGTTTACGAAAAAGCATTTCAAATCTTAGAAAAATACGATATTGAATGTTTATTCTATTGTGGTGGTAATGACTCCATGGATACAGTGAAAATGTTGTCAGATTATGCAGCGGCTCACAATAAGCCACAAAGATTTATTGGAGTTCCTAAGACGATTGATAACGATTTGCCTGTAACCGATCACTGTCCAGGTTATGGTTCGGCAGCAAAATATATTGCGACCTCTATAAAAGAAATCATTCGCGATAATGAATCGTTTGGAGCGAAGAAACCTACTATTTGTATCGTAGAGATTATGGGACGTAATGCAGGTTGGTTAACAGCAGCAGCAGCTTTGGCAAAAGGAGCTGATTGTAGTGGCGCAGATGCGATTTATTTACCAGAGAAAACATTTGATATGGATGCATTTATGAAAAAAGTAAAAGAATTAGGAAATTCAAAATCATCTGTAGTGATTGCTGTTTCAGAAGGTATTAAAGTAGCAGATGGTCGTTATGTATGTGAATTAGCAAATGAAAATATTGCGGTAGATGCGTTTGGACACAAACAAATGTCTGGAACAGCAGCTTACTTCCCACAATTAGTTGCAGAAGAAACAGGTTTAAAAACACGTGCAGTAGAATTCTCTACCTTACAACGTGCAGCAACTCACTTAGCATCATTAACAGATATTAATGAAGCATTCCAAGTTGGATTCAGTGGCGTGATGGCAGCTGAAGAAGGTAAAACAGGAATGATGATTACCTTAGATCGCAATGGTGATAATCCATACCAATGTGGAACGAGTGCGTATGATATTCATGCAATTGCCAATGTAGAACGTTCTGTTCCAGCTGAATGGATTACAGCAGATGGTACAAACTTAAATGAATTATACGATGAATATGCACGTCCATTAATTATGGGAGAATTGATTCCAATTTACGTAGATGGACTTCCACGTCATATTGTACGTAAATAAATTATAGAACTAGTGAGAGGAGACTAAAGGGTCTCCTTTCTTCTTAAAACGATAGGTTTTTGTAACAGGTTTTGGCTAGCTTTATAATAGGTGTAGTTAAGTAAAAAGGTGAATTTGTAGTATGGTATCTATTAAAGATGTGGCGAAACAAGCAGGCGTGGCAATTTCTACTGTTTCTAAAGTATTAAATCATTATCCTAATATTAGTAAAGAGACAAGAGAAAAAGTGAATAAAGCCATTGATGAATTAAATTACGTTCCTAATTCTATTGCAGCAGCATTATCATCTAAACAGTGGAATCGAATTGCTTTGATTATACATTTTGATACACAAACGAAAGCCATGGATGAGATTAGTATGCAATATTTATCTGGAGCGATTCGAAAGGCTAAGGAATATAAACTAGATGTAGTAACCATTTTCTTTTCTATGATTAAAGAAATGACAGTCATGGAATTAGAACGTTACTTACAATCGCAAGGAATTAAGGGATTGATTATCTATAGAATTTCCAAAGAAGATATGGTATTACATGAGTTACTAAAAAGAGAGACCTTTAAAGCAGTTACTACAGATGCCTTATTTGTGAATCAATCTACTTCTACTATTGGAGTAGATCAAACTTTGGGACAATATGAAGTAGCTAAGAAAACAATCTTAGACAATTCGGTAAAGAGTGTGTTATATATTGCAGGAAAACAAAATGGATATGTGACGGATTTACGATTGCAAGGTATGACAAAAGTGGCGAAGGAATTATCGTTAGAATTACAGATTCAATATGGAGAATTTAGTGAACTATTAGCAAGAAAGCTTACCCTTGCGTATGGGGAACAAGTTGATGCGGTTATCTGTGCTTCGGATCTTATGGCGATTGGCGCTATGAAAGCATTGATTATGATGGATATTTTCCGTCCTGTATGTGGATATGATGGAATCACCTTAATGGGATATGTGGGAAAACAAATGAATACAGTACAGCAGAATTTTGCAAAGTGTTCAGAACAAGCAGTGAAAGAATTAGTACGCCTTATGAATGGTGGAAGGGGAAAATCAATTCTATTAGAGCATCAAATTGTAAATTTAAAGTATGAAGATATTATTTGTTGAAAAAATCTAAAATACTATGTTGCGGAAAACGTTTTCCTGTGATATAGTGTAGTAAATCATGGTAAGACTAACTATAAGATATATTTTAAAAGAGCAAAGGAGCTAGTAAAATGAACTTAGAACAACAATTATCAGACATTACCAAGAAGTTGTACCAAAAATCAATCAAAGAATGTACCAAAGAAGAATTGTATACAGCAGTTTTGAATCTTACGAAAGAACGTGCTGGACAAGCTGAACAAATCAAAGGAAAGAAAAAAGTATACTATATTTCAGCAGAATTTTTAATTGGAAAATTATTATCAAACAATTTATTAAACCTTGGAATATATGATGAATTATCAAATATATTAAGTGAGAATGGACAAAACTTAGCACAATTAGAAGAGGTAGAACCAGAACCATCTTTAGGAAATGGTGGTTTAGGACGTCTTGCAGCGTGTTTTCTTGATTCAATTGCAACATTAGGACTTCCAGGAGATGGAGTAGGTCTTAACTATCACTTAGGATTATTTAAGCAAGTCTTTAAAGATAAAATACAAGTGGCAACGAAAAATGAATGGATCGAAGCACAATCATGGTTGACGAAAACAGATGTAACCTATCCGATTACATTTGGAAACTGTACAGTACAATCAAGAATGTATGATATTGATGTAATTGGTTACAACAATGGCGTGAATAAGCTACATTTATTTGATATTGAATCAATTGATGAAAGCATTGTAAAGGGTGGAATTGACTTTGATAAAGAAGCAATTGAGAAGAATTTAACATTATTCTTATATCCAGATGATTCAGATGAAGCAGGACACTTACTTCGAATCTATCAACAATACTTTATGGTAAGTAATGCAGCAAGATTGGCTATTGATGAAATGGAAGCAAATGGTTATGATCTTGCGAAAATGTATGATCATGTAGTACTTCAAATTAATGATACGCATCCATCTATGGTAATTCCTGAAATGATTCGTCTTTTAACAGAAGAAAAGAATTTCTCATTAGATGATGCAATTGATATTGTAAGTAAGACTTGTGCATACACCAATCATACAATTCTTGCAGAAGCGCTTGAAAAATGGCCAATGAATTACTTAGAAAAAGTGGTTCCTATGTTGGTACCAATTATCAAAGAATTAAATAAGAGAGTTGCAGAAAAATATACAGCAGAAAATGTACAAATTATCGACAATACTAATCGTGTTCATATGGCACATATGGATATTCACTATAGCTTTAGTGTAAACGGAGTTGCTGCTATCCATACAGAAATTTTAAAAGATACAGAATTGAATCATTTTTATAAGTTATACCCAAGTAAATTCAACAACAAGACAAATGGAATTACATTTAGAAGATGGTTACTAGCTTGTAACAAAGAATTGACCACTCTAATTGATGGATTAATTGGAGAAGGATATAAGAAGGATGCAGAAGAATTAGAAAAACTATTAAATTATGAATCTGATTCAGCTGTACTAGATAAAATTGTTGCCATTAAGAAACAAAAGAAAGTAGAACTTGCAGAATATTTGAAAGAAACACAAGGGGCTGAGTTAAATCCTGATTCTGTATATGATATTCAAATAAAGAGACTACACGAATACAAACGTCAACAAATGAATGCACTATATATAATTCACAAATACCTTGAAATCAAAGCTGGTAAGAAACCAGCAGCACCAATGACATTTATCTTCGGTGCAAAAGCAGCACCAGCTTATATTATTGCCCAAGATATTATTCACCTAATTCTAGTGTTGCAAGAGATTATTAATAATGATCCAGATGTAAAACAATACATGACAGTTGTTATGATTGAGAATTATAATGTTAGTAAAGCAGAGAAGTTAATTCCTGCTTGTGATATTTCAGAACAAATTTCTCTTGCATCGAAAGAAGCATCTGGAACTGGTAACATGAAATTTATGTTAAATGGTGCTGTCACACTTGGTACTTCTGATGGAGCAAACGTAGAAATTGATGAATTAGTAGGAAGTGATAACATTTATATCTTTGGTGAGAAGAGTGAACAAGTAATCACGCACTATGACAAAGCAGATTATGTTTCTAAGAGTTTTTATGACAAATCACCAGTGATTAAAGAAGCAGTTGACTTTATTGTCTCAGACTTAGTGATGAAAAATGGACATAAGGAAAACTTAGAACGTTTATACAACGAATTATTGAATAAAGACTGGTTTATGACATTACTTGACTTAGAAGATTACATCAAAGTAAAAGATAAAGCGATGGCAGATTATGCATTAGAACCAGAAGCATGGAAGAAGAAGATGATTGTAAACATTGCTAAAGCAGGTTACTTCTCGTCTGATAGAACTATTGCACAATACAATACAGATATTTGGAAATTAAAATAAAGGAAATGATCGTATGAGAAAAAGTGGAATTTTATTACCAATAGCAAGTATCCATTCAAAATATGGAATTGGAACTTTTTCAAAGGAAGCATATGAATTCGTAGACTTTTTAGAGGGAGCAGGTCAAACTTATTGGCAACTGCTTCCCTTAGGACCGACTGGGTATGGAGATTCTCCATACCAGTCTTTTTCTACTTTTGCAGGGAATCCTTATTATATTGATTTTGAACAATTAGTGGAATGTGGTTATTTAGTGGAATCGGATTTAGTAGAAGCTGAAAAAGTAAGCCATGAAGAATATGTGGATTATGCTTACATCTATGAGACACGTTATATCATTTTAAAACGTGCTTTTACCAATAGTAATTTTACGCAAGAAGATGAGTATCAGACATTTTATAAGAAGAACCAATTTTGGTTAGATGATTATGCTCTTTATATGGCAATAAAAGATAGCCTAGGTGGAGTTTGTTGGATAGAGTGGGAAGATGGATTAAAGAAAAGAGTGGAATCTACATTACAAGATTTTGCAACTAACCATCAGGAAGAAATCTTATTCTACCAATTTCAACAATATTTATTTAATAAGCAGTGGAGTAGGTTAAAAGCTTATGCTAATAAGAAAAAGATTAGAATAGTTGGAGACATTCCAATTTATGTTGCACTAGACAGTGCAGATACTTGGGCAAATCCTGAGTTATTTCAATTCAACGATAGATTTGAACCATTAGCGGTAGCAGGTTGTCCTCCAGATGCTTTTTCTGCTACAGGTCAATTATGGGGGAATCCATTGTATCGTTGGGATTACCATGAATCAACCAGTTTTGATTGGTGGATTAAGAGGATTGCTTACTGTTATGAATGGTATGATATGGTTCGTATTGATCATTTTAGAGGATTTGATGAATACTATGCAATTCCTTATGGAGATCCTACAGCAGAATTTGGTCAATGGGAGACAGGACCTGGTTATGCGTTGTTTGCAGCAATTAAGAAGAAACTAGGTAATATAGATGTAATTGCAGAAGATTTAGGTTATTTAACAGAAAGTGTACTTCAATTAGTGAAGCGTACAGGTTACCCAGGCATGAAGATTTTGCAATTTGCCTTTGACCCAAGGGAAGAAAGTGATTATCTACCCCATAATTATACACAAAATAGCGTGGTTTATACAGGGACTCATGATAATGATACCACATTAGGGTGGTTTGAAACGATTGGAAAAAAAGAGCGTGCCTTTGCAAAGAGATACTTAGATTTTCGTAGTAACAAAGATTTAGAATGGCAATTTATACGATCAGCCTTTGCAAGTGTATCAGATACTGCCATTATACCAATGCAAGATTACCTTGGTTTAGGTGCAGAGGCAAGAACTAACATTCCGTCCACTTTAGGTACGAATTGGAAATGGCGTATGAAGTCGGGTGTTTTAACAGATGAGTTACGAAAGAGAATCTATAAGATGACCAAGTTGTATGGTAGACTATAGAGAGTCCTCCTTATGGAAGGCTCATAGTGGAGTTATGATACTTAGTATCTAGTGTTACATCGTCACCAAACCAAGAAGGAGGAGCAAATTCATTTGCTTCTTTTTCGCTTGGAAATTCTACTTCTGCTAACACAAGGGAAGTATATTCCCCTTCAAAGAGATCTAATTCAATGGTATAAGAAGTATGCTCGATTGGGATTAAGTAGCGTTTTTTAGTGATGAGAATACCATCAATTTTTTCTCTTAGATGTAAATACGCATCTTCTGTTAGATCTAAATTGTATTCTTCCCGTTTTAATAGACCACGCCCTTTGTAAGTTAGATAATAATTGTTATCTTCCTTGCGAACACGAACAACGGGATTGGTGCATAAATATCCTTGTTCAATGGTATGAAAAGGATAAGATTCTAGTGGAAAAGGGATTTCGTTAATTAAATACTTGCGTTCAATTTCATAAGTAGCCATAAATACCTCCATAAGTTGTAATGATACTATTCTATGGAGAAATGCTCAAAATGTCAATATATTAAAATTACAAAAAATCATTGACAAATTCATTTATTTGCAAGTATAATAACCTAGTATGCATGGATTGAATCGAATAGGTCTTATGACTGTGCATAGAAAAATAAAATACAAATCACAGGAGGTGAATCAGAATGCCAACATTTAACCAGTTAGTTAGAAAAGGTAGACAAACATCGGTTAAGAAGTCAACTGCGCCAGCACTACAAAAGGGATATAACTCTCTTCACAAAAAAGCGACAGATGCTTCTGCACCACAAAAAAGAGGAGTTTGTACAGCGGTAAAAACAGCTACGCCTAAAAAACCTAACTCAGCTATGAGAAAAATTGCCAGAGTTCGTCTTTCTAATGGAATCGAAGTAACAAGTTATATTCCAGGAGAAGGTCACAACTTACAAGAACATAGTGTTGTTCTTATTAGAGGTGGTAGAGTAAAAGACTTACCTGGTACAAGGTACCACATTATTCGTGGAACACTTGATACTGCTGGTGTTGCAAATAGGAATCAAGCACGTTCGAAATATGGTGCTAAGAGACCAAAAGCAGCAGGAAAATAATTTTATTTTCCAAGTACCACAGGAAACTAATCGTTAGTGTTGGATTCAGATTTCAAAGTTCTGGTTAAGATAGCAATATACAGTACTTAGAGTAAGAAGGACAGCGCGAACACATGGAATCATTGTGAGTACCGATGATCTATTAATCGGCAATGAAACAAGTGCCACTAATAATAAGGAGGGAAGAACCGTGCCACGTAAAGGACATATACAAAAAAGAGACGTATTAGCGGATCCTTTATACAACAATAAGGTTGTTACAAAACTCATCAATAACATTATGTTAGATGGAAAAAGAGGAGTAGCACAAAAGATTGTATACGGAGCGTTTAAAAGAGTAGAAGCCAAAAGTGAAAAAGCTGCAATTGATGTATTTGAAGAGGCAATGAATAATATTATGCCTGTTCTTGAAGTAAAAGCTAGACGTATTGGTGGAGCAACTTATCAAGTACCAATTGAAGTTAGAGTAGAAAGACGACAAGCTCTAGCACTTCGTTGGTTAACATTGTACTCTCGTAAAAGAGGAGAGAAGACAATGGAAGAAAGATTAGCAAATGAACTTCTTGATGCTGCCAATAATACAGGTGCTTCTGTAAAGAAGAAAGAAGATATGCATAAAATGGCTGAAGCAAATAAAGCTTTTGCTCATTATAGATTCTAAAGGAGGGAATAGCTTTGGCTGGAAGACAATATCCGTTAGAGAGAACGAGAAATATTGGTATTATGGCACATATTGATGCTGGTAAAACAACGCTTACAGAGCGTATTTTGTACTATACTGGCGTTAATTACAAAATTGGTGATACTCATGAAGGAACTGCAACCATGGACTGGATGGAGCAAGAACAAGAAAGAGGGATTACCATTACTTCGGCAGCGACAACTTGCCATTGGGGATTACACCATGGATCAGAGAAGATTGCAGAAGCAGAAGATAATCGTATTAATATTATTGACACACCTGGACACGTTGATTTTACTGTAGAAGTAGAACGTTCGCTACGTGTACTTGATGGTGCTGTAGGTGTATTCTGTGCAAAAGGTGGGGTGGAGCCTCAATCTGAAAATGTATGGCGTCAAGCAGACACATACAATGTACCTAGAATGGCATTCATTAATAAAATGGATATTTTAGGTGCTAACTTTTATGCAGCAGTAGACCAAATTAAAACAAGATTAGGAAAAAATGCAATCTGTCTTCAATTACCAATAGGTAAAGAAGATGATTTTCTGGGAGTAATTGATTTGTTTGAAATGCAAGCTTATATCTACAACGATGATAAAGGCGATGATATTTCTATTACAGACATTCCAGATGATATGAAAGATGATGCGGAATTATATCGTGCAGAATTAGTAGAAAAAATCTGTGAATTAGACGATGACTTAATGATGATGTACATAGAAGGGGAAGAACCTTCTATGGAAGAGCTAAAAGCAGCACTTCGTAAAGGAACTTGTGAATGTAGTGCAATTCCTGTATGTTGTGGTTCGGCGTATAAGAATAAAGGGGTTCAAAAATTATTGAATGCAGTTATTGAATTTATGCCAGCTCCAACCGACATTCCTGCTATTCAAGGAACGGATATGGAAGGAAACCCAGCAGAAAGACATTCGTCAGATGAAGAACCATTCTCAGCATTAGCATTTAAGATTATGGCAGATCCATTCGTTGGAAAGCTTGCCTTCTTCCGTGTGTATTCAGGAACTATCAATTCAGGTTCTTACGTATTAAATGCAACGAAGAATAAGAAAGAACGTGTAGGTCGTATTCTACAAATGCATGCTAACAAGAGAGAAGAACTTGATAAAGTATATGCAGGAGATATTGCAGCTGCAGTTGGATTTAAGACAACTACCACAGGGGATACCATCTGTGATGAACAACATCCAGTTATTCTTGAATCAATGGAATTCCCTGAACCAGTTATTGAGTTAGCAATTGAACCTAAGACAAAAGCTAGTCAAGGAAAACTTGGTGAATCACTTGCTAAACTTGCAGAGGAGGATCCAACCTTCCGTGCACATACAGATCAAGAAACAGGTCAAACAATTATTGCAGGTATGGGAGAACTTCATCTTGAGATTATTGTAGATCGTTTACTTCGTGAATTTAAGGTGGAAGCGAATGTAGGTGCTCCACAAGTTGCTTACAAAGAAGCCATTACTAAAGAAGTGGATATTGATAGTAAGTATGCAAAACAATCGGGTGGACGTGGACAATATGGTCACTGTAAGGTTCGCTTTGCACCAATGGATGCTAATGGTGAAGAATTATTCAAATTCGAATCAAAAGTAGTAGGTGGTGCAATTCCAAAAGAATATATTCCAGCAGTAGGTGCAGGTATTGAAGAAGCGACAAAAGCAGGTACACTTGGTGGATTCCCAGTAGTTGGTATTCATGCAGTATGTTATGATGGTTCATACCATGAAGTGGATTCATCAGAAATGGCTTTCCACATTGCTGGTTCACTAGCGTTTAAAGATGCTATGAAGAAAGCTGCACCAGTATTACTAGAACCAATTATGAAGGTGGAAGTAACCATGCCTGAAGAATACATGGGTGATGTAATTGGAGATATTAACTCACGACGTGGACGTATTGAAGGTATGGATGATATTGGAAACGGCAAAATCGTAAGAGGTTTCGTTCCACTTTCAGAAATGTTTGGTTATGCAACAGACCTTCGTTCAAGAACACAAGGACGTGGAAATTATTCGATGTTCTTTGAAAAGTATGAACAAGTACCAAAATCGGTACAAGAAAAAGTAATTGCCGCTAAAGAAAAATAGAATATAAAATTTATTAAAAAAATTAAAATAAGCTTGAAAAACCTTTGACTATTTACTATAATCAAAGGTAGACAAGCGAAAATAACATTGAAACAAAAATAGTAAGGATTTAATAGGAGGATTTAAGAAATGGCTAAAGCTAAATTTGAGAGATCGAAACCACACTGTAATATTGGTACAATCGGACACGTAGATCATGGTAAGACAACATTAACAGCAGCAATCACAAAGACACTTTCAGAAAGAGTAGATGGAAATGCAGCAGTAGACTTTGCTAATATTGACAAAGCTCCAGAAGAAAGAGAACGTGGTATTACAATTTCAACAGCTCACGTTGAATACTCAACAGACAACAGACATTACGCACACGTTGACTGTCCAGGACATGCTGATTACGTTAAGAACATGATTACTGGTGCAGCTCAAATGGATGGTGCTATCCTTGTTGTAGCTGCTACTGATGGTGTTATGGCTCAAACAAAAGAGCATATCTTACTATCTCGTCAAGTAGGTGTTCCATATATCGTTGTATTTATGAACAAATGTGATATGGTAGATGATGAAGAAATTCTTGAATTAGTTGAAATGGAAATTAGAGAATTATTATCAGAATACGACTTCCCAGGTGATGATACTCCAGTTATCCAAGGATCTGCTTTAAAAGCACTTGAAGATCCAAAAGGTGAATGGGGCGATAAGATTATGGAATTAATGGCTTCAGTTGATAGCTGGATTCCAGATCCAAAACGTGATACTGATAAACCGTTCTTAATGCCAGTAGAAGATGTATTCTCAATCACAGGACGTGGAACAGTTGCTACAGGTAGAGTAGAAGCTGGTATTCTTAAGGTATCTGATGAAGTTGAAATTATTGGTATCAAAGAAGAAGTAAACAAAGTTGTTGTTACAGGAATTGAAATGTTCCGTAAGCTTCTTGATGATGCACAAGCTGGAGATAACATTGGTGCTTTACTTCGTGGTGTTGATAGAAAAGATATCGAAAGAGGGCAAGTACTTGCAAAACCAGGTTCGATTGAATGTCATACAAAATTTACAGCACAAGTGTATGTATTAACAAAAGATGAAGGTGGACGTCATACTCCTTTCTTCAACAACTACAGACCACAATTTTACTTCAGAACAACTGACGTAACTGGTGTTTGTAACTTACCAGACGGTACAGAAATGTGTATGCCTGGTGACAACATTGAAATGACAATTGAATTAATTCACCCAATCGCTATGGATCAAGGTTTAACATTTGCTATCCGTGAAGGTGGACGTACAGTTGGTTCAGGACGTGTTGCTACAATCATAGAATAATTTTAATTAACGTATAGAAATCAAGGCTCTCAGAGAAATCGGAGGGTCTTTTTTCGTATTTGGTGGTATGGTGAAATAAAATAAAAAAATCTCAGCAAGAAGTGTACATTTATGAAATATCATGCTATAATAAGCGAAAAATATAGAGAACTTATTTCGTAAGTTAATGAGTGTGTAAATAGATATGGGTAAATGTTTACAATTTGATAAGAATCATATTGCGATCTACCAAAGTAAAATTGGCATTATTAAAATTGAATATATAGAGGAATGTCTTGTATCGCTGAAAATGATTGAGGAATCTAGTGACTTGCTAGGTGAACGAGATGGATTCAGTGATTTAGTATTCAAACAAGTAGAAGAGTATTTAGAGGGAACTAGAATGAAATTCACGGTACCTTTTCAATTGCAAGGTACCGCGTTTCAAGTGCGCGTCTGGGAAGAATTATGTAACATTCCTTATGGTGAGACAAGGACTTATAAAGAAATTGCTAGAGCAGTTGGAAATGAGAAGGCGAGTCGCGCCATAGGGATGGCGAATCATCACAATCCGATTTGGTTAGTTGTTCCATGTCATAGGGTAATTGGAAGCAATGGCAAGTTGGTTGGTTATGCGGGTGGCATTTCCATAAAAGAGCAATTGATAGCTATGGAACAAGAACATCGCAACATTCGTTAATGCAATGATTTTGCATTTGCAACAGAGAGGTTGTAGCTTCTGAAGTTCAGGTGCTCTGTAGCGTTGGTGTAACGTTTAAACCAACGATCGCTTGCGAGTGTATAAAGATAATTCTCAGCTGTATGAATCTCCTCCATAATAGGGTGTACAATTGGTGCTGCATCTAAAGATAAGGTGGATAAATACAAGAAATCTGTATAAGGATCATCTAAGAAGAAATCACTACTTACCGTATCAATATTTGCACAGTTAATCTTTGCAATTACATAGTCAGGCTTAGAAAATGATAAGGCAAAATAGCAGATTGTGACAGTAAGCATTGCGTAGCGAAACAGTGGGAAATTCTGTTTATAAATAGAACATACAGTACCAGATAAAATAAAAAATAGTACAACTAGAGCCCATAATACAAGGATTCTTAAATAAGTCATATAGTAAAATCGAATATACATAATCATTCGGATTCCCGAAGAAATCAGCATAATATAAGTACAAAGTGAAATACAAGTAAGAATTGCATTTACGAAGTTACTTCTTTGAAATAGGTGAATTGCCACTAGTACAAGAATTAAATTAAATGCACATACAACTAATAATTGAAAAAATCCTTCTCGTGCATATTCTGCATAAGTATAGTCGTTTGGTAACGCAAGATTACCAAGGAATAAGTAGAGAATCTGAATTCCGCTATAAAATAAATAGAGGAGGGTAAGTGGAAGTGTAACACTTAGAATAATAATTGGATTTGATCGCTTTAGTTTAGTAACATTTGTACGAAGTGTTCCTTTTAGTAAATACGTCAACCAAGCGTAAGTGAATACAAACATTGCGATAGTTGTAAAAGTAATGCCAAATAGATCGTTTAGTGAAACTTGACTAAATAAATCAGTGGCAATATTTAACATAATATAATCGCTTGAAATGAGTAATGATGCCATGACAAACACAATCGGAATGCTAATGGATAATCCAATTATAAGGTAAATAACTTGTTGGAATTTGTGCTTTTCTTCGCTAGTAATAAAGTGATAGCAATCGCTAAACGAGGCAAATAGGCAACTAAAACATCCAGTGAGGGTAGCGAAAATATTGCGAATATGTGTTAGAAAACCCCAGTTAAAATCATCGTATAATTGATGTAAAAGCATACAAATTAATAGTAAAATGATTCCAAGTGCATTAAAAAAATGAAGGGTTCCATCGTTGCTAATAAAAGTTGAGTAGCTAAGCAAAAACATACCGATTCCATAGAAAGCAAGGCGCTTTTTTAAGTGCATAGAAAAGTGCTTGCTTATAAAATAGAAGAAGAGCAGTGTAGCAATCACAAAGATTGGATAAGTGATGCTTGCATGGTTTTGGTAAAAGCAAAAAGTATAAAAGATTGCATAAATAAAAGTGGAAAAAGAAATGATTGGAAAACTTGTTTTTAATTCAATTGAGTTCATTTGATGCCTCCTCATCTGGTACGTATTCAAGAATATCACCTGGTTGACATTCTAAGTAATCACAAATTGATGCAAGCGTTGAAAAACGGATTGCTTTTGCTTTGTTATTTTTCAAAATAGATAAATTTGCTAATGTAATATCCACGGCATTTGCAACTTCGGTAAGACTTTTTTTTCGCTTAGCCATTACAACATCTAGATTAATTCGAATTGACATGATAGTCCTCCTTATATGGTAAAATCGTTTTCTTCTTTGTAGTGTATGGCACGTTCGAATACCATTGAGAGCACTCTGCTAAATAGACCTGCGATGATAAAGACGAGTATGACAACAAGCATAGCGGTTGTTGGGAAGAGGAATGTACGAATGATAGAACCACATATGATTAAAAAACTAAACAAACTCATTTTCTGTAAACTTATAACATTCTCCATAACGAAGCAGTCATCTGCAATAACTGTTATCATCATTTTTCGTAATTCTCTTATGAGGAATACTGCAAAGATGCCAAGGAATAAGTAGCAACTAAGCAATTCCGTGTAATGGCTTCTATCCCGGTATGCTTCGAAGTAATCTCCGGCAAGTTTGAGTGTGTAGGGAAGTGATAATGTGGTTACAATCCCACCGTAAAACATAATGTCTAAGATGATTTTTGTGAAAATAATAATTCTGTCTTTCATAAGTCTAAGTGATCCTTTCTTATTGGTGAATTATGTTCATGAATGCTCATGTCCTTGTGAGGATTATAATAACAGTTGATTTATCGTATGTCAACTATTATTTACTGAAAAACGATAAAAACTTATCGCAAAACAAAATGATAGGAACGATAAGAACGAAGAAAAAATTATAGAAATTAAGATTAACAAGATTACAAACAGTAAGATTAGTACGTTAAATAGTGCATGGAAGGTTCGCTAATTTGCCTCATACTTTGGTATGATAGACAAAGGAATAAAATTCATGCATAATAAAGGAAAAGTAGAATAGAAAAGGTAGATAGCCATGAAGAATTCTATAATAATTCCAGAAAATATTGAAAAAAAATATAGTGATTACAGAGAAACCTGTTCGATTTTTGTTTTTTCAGGTTTTTGTGGAATTGGAAAAACAGCTGTTGTACATGAGCTATTAAGAAAAGAAAAAAGAAAAATCACTACGTTTGATTTTGAACATAGCTCTAATAACAAAAATAGTTCTGGGATTTTGATTGAAAATGCACATAGAATACAAAGTAAGGATCAACAACAGAAACTAGTGGAATTTATTAGAACGAATACGCAGAAGCGATTTTATATTTTGACCCGTAGTAAACTGCCTCATTGGCTGTTATCCTTTCAATTAACGGAAAACTTACAAGTTTTCTATGGGTCTGATTTTATATGGAACCAAGAGGAAACAAAAGATTATTTGAAGGATTTTTCCTTGAAGCATGAGGAAATCGTTGAAATATATAATCAAACAGAAGGATATCCATTATTTATTAGTATGATAGCGTGTTATCTTCATGAAGGGAATCGCTTTTTGGATACAACTTGCTTGTTAGTGAAAGAAAGATTGTATTATTATTTAACAGAATATGTTTTTGATGAGTTTTCTGAGAAAAGTCGTTACCTTCTACTATGTGTGTCTTTATTTAACCAGTTTGATGTGGAATTTATGAAAATGGTTAGTGGAGAGATAGAGGTATTGCAAATCATAGAGGAAATACAGCATGAATCAAACGTTTTAAAATTACAAATAAATAGTACTTATACAATTACTCCATTTTTCCAAGAGTATTTACAGTGGAAATTATCGAAAGAATATAAGGAAGAAGAGATTAGACGACTATATAGTTGTGCAGGAAGATATTATGAGTTGAATCAACAAACAATCCTTGCCTTAGATTGCTATGGACAATCGAAAGAAGAACGAAAGTTTATTAAAATTTTAGTGGATAATTCAGATAAAAATCCAGTATTAGGAGATTATTTAGAATTAGAACCGTATTACTTAGGACTTCCAGAAGAAGAAATCAAAAACTCGCCTTCTCTAATGGCAGGTATGAGTATGTTAAAGTGTATGCGGGCTAATTACGAAGAATCGACTGATTGGTATAATCAATTAGTAGAATATTCAGAGAAAATGAAAAAAAGTGATAGGGAATATAAAACGATAAAGGCAAAATTAATTTATCTAGAGATTGCATTACCACAGTTTGGAACAGAGAATTTATTGACGATTTTCTCCCAGTTATTTCGCTTGCTCACTAATAACGAAGTGAGTTTGCCAAGGTTTTCTATTACTAGTTTGTTACCATCAATTCTAAATGGTGGTAAAGATTTTTCACCTTGGACTAAAAATGATTTAACCATATATAAAACCATGAGAATTCCATGTGAAACTGTTTTAGGAAAAGATGGTGTTGGTGTTTTTGATTGTGCAATTTGTGAGAGCTTATTTGAAAAAGGGAGAGATTACAATCTCTATCTTGTGGAGGCAATGGCAAAGCTTACTCAAATTCAGCAAAATGGAACTCATGAAATAGAATTTTATCTTATGGGGTTGATGGCAAGAATTCAAGTATATCAAGGTAACTCGGAATCTGCCAAAGAGACTTTATATGCTATAGAAAACCGGTTTCATACTCTTAATGAAAACCGATTCCATGGTAATATTCAAGCTATGTTGTGTAAAATTGGATTATTACAAGGTGACTATAAACAAACAGAACAATGGCTAGAAAAAGTAGCACCCAAAGATGACTTTCAAATCTGGACACTCTTACGGTTGCAATATCTTGTAAAGTGTGAAGTGTATATTAGGAATGGTGATTTTTTCCAAGCATTACGTTTACTCTCCCAGTTAAGAACGTATACCTTGATTTGTAAACGTCCTATAGACCGGATACAAACGAATTGTTTGATGTCTATTTGTTATTATCGGCAAAATGATGTGAAGTGGAGAGAAAATATGGCAGAAGCACTTGCTATTGCCTATGAATATGAGTATATATATCCTATTGCACAGTATGGAACTGCAATATTACCGTTATTAATAGATTATGAGAGGAAAGAAAAAAATAAACATTTCACAAAAATTCTAGCAATTACTAGAAAACAAGCATCTATTTACCAACGATATTTAGAGCCGATTTCGGAAGTTGTCATACAGTTATCACCATCAGAGTTAGCGGTACTACGGCTAATCTGTCAAAATAAAAGCAATGCAGAAATTGGTAGTGTTTTAAATATTAAATTGCCTACAGTGAAAGCACATACTGCAAATATTTTTAGGAAAATGAATGTATCTAGACGAAGTGAAGCGAAAACGGAAGCCAAGCGTTTGAATTTAATTGATGAGTATTTGGCACAGTAATTAGAAGGAAGGTATTTATGTCTCTAACTGAGAAAATATTTTGTAGAAGAAAGGAAATAAACATGCAAAAATGGAAAGAATTCAAAGAGTCAAAATCAGTACCCAATCAATTAATTAAGCGAGTTGTTTTGTCAATGACTATCATTAATTTTTTGATCTTAGTAGTAGTGGGGACGTACATAAAAGTTAATATTCGCCAAGTGGAAGAAAAATATTTAACAGAAATATTACATAATATTTCAAGTACCATTGATAACTCTATGAAACAATATATTATCATAACAGAGGTAATGTCTAAAAACTCCAATATTATAGAGTTACTAGAAAAAAGTGATAAAACAAACCCTATGCAAGAACAAGAACTTGCAGACGTAGTAGTCCAAGAGTTGTGGAATATTGGTAAGGACTACGAGGAGGAGTTTGTGAATGTGTATCTGTTAGATGTGGCTCAAGATGCATATTTTACACAAGATGGGAGTTATTCAGGAGATGAGTTTTCCTTTGCAACACGACCTTATTTTTCTGCCCTTACCACTACAACCATTCGTAAGAAGATAGAAGCTAGTATGGAAAATGCCACACAAGCAAGTGAACTAGGCGAATTAATTGAGACTGCAATGGCGGATAATCACACGATAATGAGTGATTTACTACAAGCAATTGATGAAATACAAGAATCTGCAAGCGATATTGCCAATATTATTGTGGCCATTAATAAAATTGCAGATCAGACGAATATGTTGTCATTAAATGCAGCAATTGAAGCAGCACGAAGTGGTGAGCAAGGAGTTGGTTTTGCTGTTGTGGCATCGGAAGTTCGCAATCTAGCACAGAAAACAAAGGAAGCAGCGGCAGATACAGAAGTCTTAATTACTCGTACTCTAGAATCCATTGAAAAAGGAACTTCTCTTACGGTGGCAACGCAGAAATCATTTGATGTCGTAACGGAAAGTTCCAAGAATGTGTTAAAATTTGTTTCTGAAATAGCAACGACTTCTAATGAGCAAGTGGAAAGTATACATATCATATCAGATGGTTTAAAAGGTATTTCAGAAGTGGTAGCTGAAAATTCAGCAATCAGTGCTGAAAATACAGCTACAGCAGAGGAACTTTCTAGTCAAGCTACTCTGTTAAAAGAATCGGTAGATCTATTTAAAGTATGAGAATTGTAAAAGGAGAGATTGTATGAAACCCGATAGTCAAATAGCACAACCAATTTCTAGTGTAGTCATTAAAGCGAGTATTCTTACTACGATTTTTGTAAATATGGCTATTTTATTTATTGTAAGTATTTTTTTGGAAAATACAATTTATCGTTTAGAAAGTGACCAAATGATAGAAATTGTGGATAATGTATCTAATCATACTACTGCAATCCTAGATAAGTATATGGGTGTTACTACTATTTTATCAGAAAATACTACTATTATTAGACTGTTAGCAGATAGTGACCAAGACAATCCTATGTACTTACAACCTTATGCACATGAGGTAGTGGAAGAACTCACTCGAATTAGGGAAAATTTTGAGGGGATTGTAATTAATTTTGGTATTATAGATGTGGAAGAGGATAATTTCTTAACGGATCAAGGAGGACATTCTTTTGAAGGCTTTTCTTTTCAAGAACGTCCTTATTATTCTGCTATTATGAACAAAGAGCAGGTGATCACATCTCCTTATATTGATTATTTCACAGGGGATTTGGTTCTTTCGGTAGTGTCTCCTGTAATTGTTGATGGAGAAGTATTAGGAGCTGTATTATTAGATTTAAATGTGTATTTTGTAGCGGAAATGGTAGAGGCAACTAATAGGGGAGAGACAGGAAGTAGTTTTATTATTGATAAAGACAATATGATTCTAGCACATCAGGGTGTAGAATATATTGGTGAACTGTTAGAGGTTCTTGACATAACAGGGGATAATATTTTGGAAGAATTAGAAAGCCCTACTGGAAATTTAGTGACATATAGTAGCGATGGAATAGAAACTATCGGTTTAATTGGAACTATGGGAAATTATGGTTGGAAAATGGTCAATTTTATGGCATTGGATGAATTTGAGCAAGATATCGCCTATATATTAAGAGTTTTAGTGCTAGTTTTGTTTTTTTCAAGTGTCATTACAATCTTTATTTTATATTGCGTGATTACCTACTGTTTAAAACCAATCAGTGAAATTAAATCTGCCATGGGGGAATTAGCATCGGGAAATGTGAAATTCACCTTACAACATGAATCAGATACAGAAATAGGTGATTTGGCAGATAGCGTAAGAACTGCTACGAAAAATCTAGCTGAGCATATCGATCAGATGCAGTATCAATTAGATTATGATGATTTAACAGGACTCTTTAACCTAAATAAGTTTATGTTAGAGACAGAGAAGATACTGAAGGAAAATCCAGACAAATCATATACCATCTTAACATTTGATGTAGATAATTTTAAATATATTACGGAAACCTATGGTTTTGATGCTAGTGCCAAACTGATAAAAGAGATGGGGCATACCTTGCGAACTAATTTTAAGGGGAATACACCTGTTGCAAGAAATGGTGCTGATGTTTTTCTGTTATTGCTAGATGAAAAAAGCATGACATTATTAGATAGTGAAATGAAAGGGACTTCTCATTACTTTGAGGCAGATACAGAAGGAGTATTAGGGGAATATTATGAACTTAGCTTTTCCTTAGGAATTTATAGGGTACAACATAGAGAAAAAGAAGTTGCTTGGATGATCGATTGTGCCTCTTATGCAAGACGTATCGCTAAGAAAACTTTTGGATTTTCCGTGGAAATTTATAGTGATCAGATGCAACAGCTAAGAGAAAACAGTAATAAAGTGACGTCCATTATGAAAGAGGCAGTGGAGCAACAAGAATTCTTCATGGTGTATCAGCCTAAGGTGGATGTAAAAACTTCTCTTATAACAGGGGCAGAGGCGTTGGTTCGTTGGAAACATGGGGATAGTATGATATTTCCTAATGAATTTATCCCTGTATTTGAACACAATGGCTTCATTGAAACCCTAGATTATTACGTGTTAGATGCAGTGTGTGCTATGATTGCAAAAGAACAAGATACCCATGACCTTCCGTTGATTTCGGTGAACTTATCGGGTATCACTATTATAAAAAAAGATGTGGTAGAGAAAATCTGTAAAATTTGTAGAAAACACGGAGTTTTGTCTAGTCAAATCGAGTTAGAAATTACAGAGTCTGCATTAGTAGACCATTTTGATGCGGCAATAGCAAGGATAGAAGAATTTCGTGTGTTAGGGTTTGCAATCTCTATGGATGATTTTGGTTCTGGTATTTCCTCTTTGGGAAGATTGAAAAATATGCCAATTGATGTATTGAAAATTGATCGAGAATTTATCATAGATTCTTTCGAAAATAAAAAGGCAGGTACCATTGTGCAGCAAGTAGTTAAGATGTCGAAAGCACTTGGTTTAAAAACTGTGATAGAAGGTGTGGAAACACTAGAACAATTGGAGTTCGTAGTGGATGCAGGGTGTGACTTGGTGCAAGGATACCTTTATGCAAAACCAATGGAAACAGAAGATTTTCTGGAGAAATTGAAACAAGGGGAGATTATGCTAAAATAGCCCAGCGAAGTTTCGCTGATCTGGCTCTTGGGTTAATAAAACACTCTTGGCCACTAGGGCGAATAACCTCGGTTGAAATCTCACGATAGAGACCTGATTTTAAACCATGCTTAAAAGCCTTCTTTACCATGCGGTCTTCTCCAGAATGGAATGTAAGAATTGCGACACGACCTCCTGAATTCAATACATTTGGGAGGTTTTCTAATAGTGAAAATAATACTTCGAATTCATTGTTGATATCAATGCGCAGTGCTTGAAAGGTACGTTGACATGATTTCTTAATGGCTTCTTTCTGGTCTTGCTCTGGTAAAAATCTGAGAGCTTGTGCGATTGCACTTGCGAGTTCTTTCGTTGTGGTGATTCTCTTACCAGACTTACGCATTTTGAAAATGGTACGTGCGATTTCCTTAGCATAGATTTCATCGGAATTCTCAACTAACATTTCTTCTAATTCGTAAATGTCTAGTTCTTCTAAACGCTCGGCTGCTGATATGCCTTTTGAAGGGTCTAGACGTAGATCAAGAGGACCGTCTTGTTTATAGGTGAAACCACGTTCTGGATTATCAATTTGCATAGAAGATACGCCTAAGTCTGCCATTGCAAAATCAAACAAAATCCCTTCTTGTGCAAAGGTATCAATATGGGCAAAATTCAATAGACGAATGGTTAATAAATCTTCTCCGAAACCATATCCAGCGAGACGTTCCTTTGTTTTTACAGATTCAATTGGATCAACATCGGTTGCGTATAGATGCCCTGATCCTTCTAAGCGTTCTAGGATTGCTTTGGAGTGTCCCCCATATCCTAAGGTACAATCTAAGCCAATCTGACCAGGCTTAATATCTAGAATCTCTAAGATCTCCTCTACGCAAATTGAAATATGCATACCAGCAGGTGTTTTGCCTTTGCTTTTTACCTTTTCGATGTCCTCGGCATATTTTTCAGGATTCAATTCTTTATACTTGTCCTTGTAGTTCTTTGGATGGGTTCCTTTATATCTGATACGGCGTACGTGCTTGATTTCGTTGTTGTTAGAGTCTTGATTCATAATAATCTCCTTATCCATTATATGATATTAGTATCTGTTTTCTTGAGTTGTCTGTTCATAAATCCAAATAGGGCAGTCTATGCTTAGTGCTTATCGTACAACGAAATGGTGCAACTACTATTTTTTGTGTACAATATTTCATAATAGGAGGCGTGTGTAAATGGTTATAGGCATATCTTAAAAGTAAGTGAGGCATTCCTTGAAATAACTAAGTTATACAGTGGAAAAGTCAGTTTTTGGATAGGTGGGTGGGGAGTGTGGAGATGACCAATCAATGTGAGGAAAAGAAGAAAGTGTAAGAGAAACAGATAAAATTCGCACCAACGAATTGGTTTAATTACACCGTGTCAAGTATTTTCTTTTGCGGGGTTTCAATTAGGATTAAAATCAATGCTATGTATTCCATAAAACTACCACCGTTCTATGATGGACGTATAAAAGTGATGGTTTTATGGAATAAACTTATTGGAATATTTAGCAGAGTAATTAACTAAAGAATTTTTAGAATTAGCACTACTTATTCTTTCAGTATGACACGAGTTTCTAAATTCCATTTTTCTGCAATTTGCATAAATGTTCCATCTGCCATCATTTCATCTAATTGTCTTTGAATAAGGTCGCGTAAGTCAGTATTTCCAAGCAAAAAACCAACTGCGTATACCTCTGCTGCAAGTGATTCCTCTAAAATTAGAAACTCTTCTCGGCTAGTTGCCATATGATATTGTGCTATCCCTATATCTAATGCCACTGCATCTGCTATCCCTAATTCAAGGGCTATAAACGCTTCATCATAATCTATTACCCCTAATAAATCTGCAAAGGAGTCTTCCAGTTTACTATTATTTTCATTATGAAGTATCTCTAATGCCGCTGAACCTGCTTGTACTGCAACAACTTTTCCAGCAAGGTCGTCGTGTGTTGTAATTCCAGAATGCTTGTTTACCAAAAATACTTGACTATTATCTACATAGGGATCAGACCATGTGTAAGCATCTGCACGTGATTCGCTCAATGTAAAACCATTCCAAATACAATCAATTTCACCACGTTCTAATACCTTATCTTTTGAATCCCAATCAATCGGTATCTTTATAAGTTTAATCTCTAGACGATTGCAAACTTCTTGGGCAAGATCAATGTCGAATCCTACATATTCTTTATTTATATTTTGAAAACCATATGGTGGGAAATTCACATCAAAACCCATATTTAATTCGCTTAATTCAGAAATATCTTTCGGTATGTATTCTATTGAATCCTCTGTAATGGTAGCCAATTCATCATTTGGCTTTATACATCCTGATAAAATAGTAGAACTTAACGTAATCAGTAATAGAGTAGCAATTATATTCTTCATTTTTAAAGTCTCCCTATGTAAGTTGTATGAGTTACTTATATGAATACTTTTGCTATAGAATAGCATAGATACTTTAAATAATCAATATTTTAACATTTATAAATGAAAAAAGGTGCATTTCGCATTACAAAGTGGCATCTCATCGTTTACCCTCTACAATGTGAAAGAAATCACAAAAAATGTTTCGATAGCTATAATTTCATTGGATTTATAAAAAAACAGGTGTATAATAGTAATATTATAGATTGACGAAAGGTGTAGTCTGAAAGACAGATAAGAGTATAAGAAAAAAATATAATTACAAGGGGGACTACATGGGAGCAAAAGCAAACAGCATATCATCTCCTTACAACGGAAGTGGTAGTTTAACAAGAGAGCAGTTTCTTTTTTATGAAATGAGGATTGCTGCTAAACTGCTAAATGATGGATTAAGTGATGAAGAAGTTATCAATCAAATTGTAGAAGAAAACTTATTTCAATATCCAACTGAAAAGTCATTGAAAACCATTGCTAAGGGTTGTGTAAAAAGATTAAATAGTATGAAGGATGTAGACTTGATAAATGCCATTGCAAATCAGCCGGCTGATGTTTCAAAACAAATTTGTCTATATGCGATGATGAAACAAAGCCGATTAGTATGGGATTTTATGCTCACAGTAATTGCAGAAAAATATAGAACGAGGGACTTCAGTTTTGGAAAAAAAGATTTAAACGTATTTTTTATGAGATTGCAAGAGCAAGACGATGGAGTGGCTAGTTGGTCAAGTGCGACTATAGAAAAGATAAAATCAGTATTAAAAAAAGTACTTGTAGAAAATGAGTATCTAGATAATGCAAAGTCAGAAGTGTTAAATCCAGTGTTACTTAGTTCAACATTGGAAAATGCGATTAGAAGTAATAATGATGAATTAGTATTACCCGCCTTTAATTGTTTCGGTTAGGAGAAAGTGAGGGTTAAAACGTAATGAATGACATTAAAGAACGATTAGATAAAGTAAGAGAGCTGATAAAGCAAGAAGAATTTCTTCAGGGAAAAGGTCTTAGCAATGAAGTGAATATTAGAATTTTTTGTTATGATTCAAAAGATGAAATGACTATCAAGCAATTTGTCACGCAAATCACTACGGATCCTAATTTGAATTGCCGAATGATCGAATGTGACTTATATAAAATATTTTTAGAAGCTTGTGAGGATATAGATATTTTAGAAGCTATTTCCGATATGGAAGAAACAGATGGAAAAGATTTCTTGTTAGAGCAACTTCACTCAACAGTTCGTGAAGATGAGTTTATAGCGAAAATACAATATGAGCCACATCAAACAGGTGATGTATTATTGCTTACAGGTATTGGAGAGGTATTTCCATTTATGAGAGTGCACTCGCTGTTAGAAGCATTACAACCTCACTTCTCAGATATACCCATACTCGTCATGTATCCGGGTGAATTTACTGGGTATACACTAAAACTCTTTAATAGATTAAAACCGAATGACTATTACAGAGCGTTTAACATCATATAAAGGGGAAAATCAATGAAAATACAATCAATGTTTGCAGATGACATTAACCGTAAAATCAACGGAGTTATTAAGGTAGACCAAGTCGATGATAGTACAGAACGTGAAGTAAAAGAATATGTAATTACGAAAGAACTTAAAAAGCATTTTATTTCCTTTTTCAATTATTACGAAGAAGCCATTGCAGAACCTACAGACGATATTGGTGTTTGGGTTTCCGGGTTCTTTGGAAGTGGTAAATCTCACTTTTTAAAAATGCTGTCTTATATTCTTGCCAACAATGAAATCGGCGGTAAAAAAACGGTAGAATATTTTCGTGAGAAGTTTTCGGATGATCCTGCAACCTTTATGATGATTGATAACTCTACCAAAGGCAAGACGGAAACGATTCTGTTTAACATTGATATTGAAGGTCCTATTAATAAGGACAAAACAGCAGTTTTACGAGTATTCGCTAAAATGTTCTATAACCACTTAGGGTTCTATGGTGAAAACCTAAAGGTTGCTATGCTTGAATATTATATTGACCAAAGTGGTAAAACAGAAGAATTTAGACGTATCTTTGAAGAAAAGAAGGGGAATTCTTGGCTTGAAATGCGCCGTGCTTTTGCCTTTAATGGGAAATTTATAATCCCAACACTTATGGAAGTCCTTGATATGAGTGAAGATGATGCGAAAGAGTGGTTTGCTGACAAAAGTGGTATTGATATTAGCATTGCACAGTTAGTAGAGGACATCAATGTATACGTTGGCACAAAACCAAAAGATTTTAGACTGTTGTTTATGATTGATGAAGTTGGTCAATACGTTGGTACAGATACCGATATGCTCTTAAACTTACAATCACTTACTGAAAAAATCGGGACTGATTGTAATGGTAAAGTTTGGGTTATGTGTACCGGTCAAGAAGCGATTGATGAAATTATTAAAGTGCGTTCTGATGAATTTTCTCGTATCCAAGCTAGATTTAAAACAAGACTTTCGCTATCATCATCCTCTGTTGACGAAGTGATTCAAAAACGTATTTTGAATAAGACGCCAGAAGCAAAAACAGAACTTGAAACATTATACGGACAAAACGATTCCGTACTTCGCAATCTATTCAGTTTTACAGATTCTATCCTAGATATTAAGGGCTATACGGGAGCAACTGAGTTTGCCATTAACTTCCCATTTGTACCATACCAATTTATTATTATGCAAAAGGTTTTCGCTGAAATCCGTAAACATGGAAATGCAGGTAAGCATCTTTCTGGTGGCGAACGTTCTATGCTTTCTGGTTTCCAAGAAGCTACTCAAAAATTGCAAGAACGTGATGAGTATGCCATTGTACCGTTCTTTCGTTTCTATGATACAGTACATAGCTTCCTAGATGGTTCTATTCGCAGAGTACTGGAACGATGTGAAAAGGCTGCCACTGATGGATACGGTGTGGAAGAACAAGATATTGATGTTCTAAAACTTCTGTATCTACTTCGTTATATTGATGATATTAAATCAAACATTGATAATATCGCTATTCTCATGGCTGATGATATTCGTGTTGATAAAATCACACTTCGTGAGTCTGTGAAAAACTCATTGACACGTTTAATTAGTCAAAACTATATTGCTAGAACGGGTGATATTTATAATTTCCTTACAGATGAAGAACAAGATATTCAAAGAGAAATTAAGGATACTCACGTTGATATGGGAGCAATTATTGAGAAAATTGCAAATACTATCTTTGCCGATGTTTATAACACCCCTAAATTCCGTTTCGGAAAATATGACTTCGCCTTTGATCGCATGGTAGATGCTGTTACAGTAGGTGCACTTACAGGGGGCATGAAACTTCGATTTATAACAGCTGCAACAGATAGTGTAGAAAAATCCGAAGCCCGTTTGATGATAGATTCAAAGGGTGGTGCATTTGTTCTACTTGCAGATAATGAATACTACGGAGCGCTTGAGAGTGCAATGAAAATCCGTAAATATATTAAACAAAAAAACGTAAGTCAACTGTCTAAGTCTGTACAAGACATTATTAAAAGCCAACAAGATGAAGCGACTATTTATGAAGGAACAGCCACAGAAGAACTTAGAAAAGCCATAGAAGCATCTACATTCTACGTTGATGGTGAAAAGATTGAAATCAAGGGTGGAGATGCAAAATCTAAGATTAATCAAGCACTTGAATACCTTGTTGCTCATGTTTATAGTGGATTGTCATTGATTACAAGAAATGCAGATGGAGATGCAGATATTATGGCTATCTTAAATGGCAGTGCAGATGAAGGTGCTACTATTGGACAGGAAGATAATAGAGATGCTGCTGCTAAAATGGAAGAATATTTAGAAATGCAAACTATTCGCAAACTCCCAACTTCTATGGCTGATATGCAAAGCAGATACCAAGCAATTCCTTATGGTTGGAAAGAAATTGATATTGCAGCGGTTGTTGCTAGATTAGTATATGAGCAAAAGGTGACTATTAAGTATGCAGGTACAACGATTCAACCAGATGATAAAAAGCTTCCGGATATGCTTCGTAAGAAAAGTGAGATTGGGAAAGTATCTATTGCAAAACGTGAGCTTATCTCTATTGTAAAAATGAAATCAATCAAGGAGTTTTTAAGAGAATACTTCGATGTGATGGACATTCCAGAAGATGAAGATAGTCTTATCGCTTTTATAGTACGTAAATTCACAGAACAAAAAGAACATTATGAAGTATTAAATAGTAGATATATAGACAAAAATTATCCAGACCACTCCCTAGTAAAGCAAGGGGTTTCTTTGTGTGATGCAGTATTATTGCAGCAAAAAGACAATATCTCGTTGATTGATAGTATCCTTAAAAAGCAAGATGACTTACTTGATAATAAAGAGGATATGCAAAATGTAGAGAGCTTCTTTAAAAACCAAGTAACTATATTCGATGCTGCGGTTAAGATGGAAAAGGACCTTAAAAATGAGCTTGACTACTTATCCAAAGAGGAAGAATCAAATAATGCATTAAATCAGATTCGATTAATGACAGTTAAGAATGGTATTAAATTCAACTATAACAAGATACCAGAGCTAAATGCCCTTATGCAAACTGTACAAGAAGGTCACGAACGATTGCTCGCAATGAAACGGGAAGAACTCCTTGAAATGGTGCGCCAGTGCATGGAAGCTACCCACCAAGGAAATATGAGTAATGCTGCTGTTAAAAATGTAATGACAAAAGCGGATACATTCTATACAGACAAGAAAGAGCGTATTGCAGAGCTTGCAAGCCTTGCCCTTTTAGATGGTTTAGTTCCGCCAATGCTTACTTATAAAGATGAAGCCTGCAATACCATTGAGTCGTTACAAAAACCACCTGAGACTAAGCCAGTGGCAGCAGCTATTACAAAAGGCAAACTTGCACCTAAACAAGTGATTAAAGCATTTAACAGACAAGTTGTATTCCCATCTAAACGATTAGAAGATGAGCAAGATGTAGATGCTTATGTAGAAAGCATAAGAGATAGATTAAAAGAATTGTTGAAGAATTGTGATGGGATACAGTTGAACTAGAGATTTGGTAGGAATCCAAGGTGCAACTAAGAGCGAGAGGGAGATAAAGAGATGAATGAGATTAAGTGTCCAAAGTGCAATGAAATATTTACAGTAGATGAATCTGGATACATCGCCATTGTAGGACAAGTGCGTGATGTAGAGTTTCAGAAAGAATTAGATCAAAGAAGTAAGCTTATAAACCAAGCGAAAGAAAAAGAAATCGAATTAGAGAATGAAAAATCACAGCGAAACTTTGAGAAAATAAAAGCTGATTCAGAACAAGAAATCGGAAGATTAAAGATATTATTAGAAGTAGCTCAAAATGATAAAAAGAAGGAATTAGAGTTGTCAGAAGCTAATGCTAAAGTAGAGCTAGAGAAAAGACTATCGGAGTCTAATCAAGAAATTGAAAGATTAAAAGCAGTGCTATCTTCTTCTGAAAAAGATAAAAATAGAGAACTAGAGATTCAACGATCTAATGCACAAGTTACTTTAGAAAAAAGTAAATCTGAACTAAATAAAGAAATAGCTTCACTCAAATCCCAAAATGATAATATGGAGTCAACACACAAGTTAGAATTAAAAAGTTTAGAAGATAGGCACCAGAAAGAAATCAGCCTGTACAAAGATTTTAAAGCGAAACAATCTACTAAAATGCTTGGTGAAACACTAGAACAGCATTGCGAGATGTCCTTTAATCAAGTTCGTCATATTGGCTTTCCTACAGCGTATTTTGAAAAAGATAATGATGCTAAAAGTGGTAGTAAAGGTGATTTCATCTTCAAGGATTTTACAGATAATAAAGCAGAATTGATTTCAATCATGTTTGAGATGAAAAATGAAGCAGATGAAACAGTTAATAAAAAGAAAAATGAAGATTTTCTTAAAGAATTAGATAAGGATAGAAATGAGAAAAACTGTGAATATGCTGTATTAGTTTCATTATTAGAAAAAGATAATGATTATTACAATAATGGTATCGTAGATGTTTCTCATAAGTATCCAAAGATGTATGTGATTCGTCCACAATTCTTTATACCGATGATTACATTGCTGAGAAATGCAGCCCAAAATGCAGCACAGTATAAAGATGAATTATTGGAAGTGCAGAATCAGAATATAGATATTGCTAATTTTGAGAATCAAATGAATGAGTTCAAAGACAAATTTGGTAGAAATTACCGATTAGCAAGTGAAAAATTTCAAACAGCGATTAGTGAAATAGATAAAACAATCGATCATTTAGAGAAAACGAAAAAAGCATTGTTATCATCTGAAGATAATCTTAGGCTTGCAAATAAAAAAGCGGAAGACTTAACAATAAAAAAACTTACGAAAGATAACCCGACAATGGCTACAAAATTCGCTGAATTAGAAAAGAGAGATTAGGTAGATATATGGACAAGAATGCCATTAAGAAATATGCAATCTGGGCAAGAGAAGAACTCATTAAAAGAGTTTCTACCAAAGCCGAAGAATATGAGATTCGAGCAAATGCCCAACTTGTAGAACGTATGGAAGCAATCGGTGACAGGGTGCTAACATCTGTGGAAAAGAAGCAACGTACAGCACTTGTTAGAATAGTGAAAGAGAAAGGCTTTGAGTTTGCAATGGAAGAAGCTGCTTACACTTGGTTCAACCGCTTTATTGCACTTCGTTTTATGGAAGTAAATGGATATTTACCAAGCAAAGTGCGTGTGTTTACTGATGCTGAAAATAACTTTAAGCCACAAATCCTTGATGAAGCCATTCATATGGAACTTGATGGATTGGATCTTGAAAAAGTGTTAGACCTAAAAGAACAAAATGAAACAGATGAATTGTATAAATATTTGATTATTACTCAATGTAATGCGCTACATAGTGTATTGCCTAAGATGTTCCCTAAAATTGGCGATTACACACAACTTTTGTTCCCAGATAACATCTTGCGTGATGGTTCTGCTATTGAGCAAATGATTGCAATCATTCCGGAAGAAGATTGGAAAGATGCAGTGCAGATTTTAGGGTGGCTATATCAATACTATAACTCTGTGCCAAAAGATACTGTTTTTGCGAATTTAAAGAAGAATATTAAGATTAGCAAAGAAAATATCCCTGCTGCTACACAGCTGTTTACACCAGATTGGATTGTTCGTTATATGGTTGAAAACTCTCTTGGTAGAATTGCAGTAGATAAATTCGGTGTAGACCCTGTTTCAATGGGGTGGAAATACTATCTTCCAGAAGCAGAACAAACAGAAGAAGTGCAAAATCAACTTAGAATTATTAATAGCGAAAAAACAACACTTGAAGAATTGAAGGTCATAGATCCTTGCATGGGTAGCGGACATATTCTAGTATATGCTTTTGACGTGTTGGTACAGATTTATGAAAACCAAGGTTATACTGCACGAGATGCAGTAGTTAGTATTTTGGAAAATAATTTATTTGGTCTTGATATTGATGAACGTGCGTATCAATTATCATATTTTGCTCTTATGATGAAAGCAAGAAGTTATGATAGAAGATTTTTGACAAGAGGGATTGAGCCGCAAGTCTATTGTCCGAAGGGATATGAAGATGGTGAAGAATATGGTTCACTATTGAATGTTGATGTTCTAGAAGAGAAACCAAAGCCAACAATGGGGCAACTTTCTTTTGATACGATAGATGATGAGACACAATTAAATACTTGGAATTTTAGAAGATTGTTAAATCAAAAATATGATGTTGTAGTGACCAATCCGCCTTATATGGGTAGTAAAGGTATGTCGGCTAAACTGTCTAAATATGTACAAGAACATTACGGTGATAGTAAATCGGATATGTTTGCTGTATTTATTGAACGAGCACTTGAGATGGCAAAACAAAACGGATATTCAGCCATGATTACACAACACGCATTTATGTTTTTGTCTAGTTATGAAAAACTAAGGGGGAAACTATTACATACTGATATAATTAATATGGCACATTTGGGTGCAAGAGCATTTGAAGAAATCGGTGGAGAAGTTGTTCAAACTGTATCTTGGGTTATGCGAAAAAGCTATATTAATAATTACAAGGGAATATACAAAAGGTTAGTAGATTTTAACAGCCAATACGCAAAAGAAGAAGCTTTTTTAGCAGATGGAAACTTGCACATAGCAACCCAAGGAAACTTCTCGAAAATTCCTGGTAGTCCGATTGCTTATTGGGTTAGTGAGAAGATGTTTGAAGCATTGGAACTGAAAAATATTAAAGGTGTTAGTAATCCGTGTTTAGGTATGAGGACAGGCGACAATGATAGATTTCTAAGATTTTGGTATGAAGTAGAATTAAAAAAAACATCTTGTACTACACTTGAAAGGCATTTAGATAAAAAATGGATTCCTTACAATAAAGGCGGAGGATTTAGACGATGGTACGGATTGAATGAGTATTTAGTGAACTGGAAAAATCATGGTTATGAAATAAAAGAAAACACTAAAATAAAATATGGAGAGAATATAAGTTGGAAAATATCTAATGAAAAGTTGTATTTTCTTGAAGGAATAACTTGGGGTTCTATAACATCAGGGACTACAACTTTTAGATATTATCCAAAAGGTTTCATTTTTAGTAATTCTGGTCAAGCTGTTATTATGAATGAAGAATATAAAAATGAAATTTGGGAAATGGTTGCGTATTTGAATTCTAATGTTGTTAAAGAATTTTTGAAAATTTTGTCACCCACATTAGGGTGCGAATCTGGGTATATTGCTAAAATCCCGTATACTTCAAATTTATTTAAAAATGTAAAAATAAAAGAATTATCATTGAATAATACAAATTATGCCAAAACCGACTGGGACAGCTTTGAAACCTCATGGGATTTTGAAATACATCCATTTATCAAATCATATAGAGAAAATTCAAAATTCGTTGAAAATGGAGTGCTACAAGGCAGAAATCCAAACTTGCTTCAAGATTGCTATATTCAGTGGAGAACAGATTGTAATTTACGGTTTGAAACTTTAAAAAGAAATGAAGAAGAACTAAATCGTATCTTCATCGACATCTACGGTTTACAAGATGAACTCACTCCAGAAGTAGAAGATAAAGACGTAACCGTTCGCCTTGCCGACAAAACCCGTGATGTAAAATCATTTATCAGCTACGCTGTTGGCTGTATGTTTGGTAGATATTCTATACTAAAAGATGGACTTATATATGCAGGGGGAGAATGGCCGCCAGTAGAACAAGCTGTTGGTATAAGAGAAAAATATTATCCAAATGCTGATCAAGATATAATCTCTTGGACTGATATTTATGCGGATTTTATACCAGATTTAGACAATGTGATTCCTATCTGTGATGATGAATACTTTGAAGATGACATCGTAGGCAGATTTGTAGAGTTTGTAAAAGTGGTTTATGGTGCTGAAACATTGGAAGAAAACCTAGATTTTATTGCAGGAGCTTTGAGTGATAAAGGTGCTTCTCGTGATATCATTCGTAAATACTTCCTAAATGGTTTCTATGCAGATCACTGTAAAGTATATAGCAAACGTCCTATCTATTGGCAATTAGAAAGTGGCAAGAAAAATGGCTTTAAGGCACTGATTTATATGCACAGATACGCACCAGATACAATGGCTCGTGTGCGTACCGACTATGTCCATGAACAACAAGGCAGATACAGAACAGCTATTGCAGACCTAGAACGTAGAACCCAAGATGCAAGCACAAGCGAAAGAGTAAAGCTAACCAAACAGCTCACTGCACTAAAAGACCAAGAAGCAGAGATTAGAGTCTTTGAAGAAAAGGTGCATCATTTAGCAGACCAAATGATTAGAATTGACCTTGATGATGGTGTGAAAAATAATTATAATATATTTAGTGATGTACTAACTAAGATTAAGTAGGGGGAGAATTTATGAGTATTGAAAGTGTTACAATAAAAAACTTTACTGTTTTCAATAATATAGAAGTTGCGTTTAGCAAGGGTATTAATGTAATTATCGGTGAAAATGGAACTGGTAAAACACATTTGATGAAAGCGATGTATGCAATTCAGCAACAATCAAAAGAAAAAATCAATATTTTCAATGAGTACTTTAAAAGCAAAAATGAAAATAGTTTTGTACAAAATGAAATGGAAAGTGGAAAATTAATTCTTATTCCTAATAATGGCGAAACAAGTTCAGAAAACGTGCTTTTTTATCAAGTAGGGATAAGTGATACATTAAATTCTAATGAAGGACTAGATGTTTTAGTGTCTGGGCTGAGTGATAATTACTTTGAGTTTACCTATCCTAAAACCAAGATAAATACAACTTTTATAACAGCAAAAGATATGATGACACATTCAGAGGGTTTTATGTCATGGTATAATGATAGGGATATTCCGTTTGATAAAATTTATTATGATATTATAAGCAAGTCATTGATCAGAAGCTTTAAAAGGATGCCAGATATAGGAAAGTCGGTATTGCCTAAGATAGAAAATATTATAGATGGAAAAGTTGTTATTGAAAACGAAACTTTCTTCATTGAAAAAACAGATGGACGTAAAGTTGAATTTTCTTTAGAAGCAGAAGGTGTGAAAAAAATTGCTATATTATGGCAACTTATTATGAATGGTAGTATTGAAAAAGACTCTGTGCTTTTTTGGGACGAACCAGAAGCTAATATCAATCCAGCTTTATACAAAGATGTTGCTGAAATATTACTCGAATTATCACGAAATGGTGTACAAATATTCGTGGCAACTCATAATTATAGCTTTGCAAAATATATGGAAGTGTTGTCGAAAGATAGTGATCATGTGCGTTACCACGCACTCTATAAAACTGATGAGGGTGTAAAGTGCGAAACGGAAACAAAATTTGCAAGACTATCTAACAATGCTTTAAGAGATGATAACATTAATTTATACGATGCAGAGATGAAAAAGGAGTTTGAAGAATGATAATTAGAGAATCAGAAATGAATTTCGGTCCTTTCGATGAGAATAATGTTTGCAAGATTGAACAATCAGTTTTATATGAGAATATAAAACTGATTGTTCAAATAGCTGAATTTATCTTGAAAAAATAGCTACAACGATAAATAAAGGAACTAAAGATATAACGGTAGAGTATCCTAGTCCATATATAGTAGAAATCTATAATAAATTAATTAGCTGAAGGGAGAATCCTTGTGAAACTAAGAAAAATAAAATTTAATGACCATCCAATTTTGAAGAATTTAGAAATAAGTTTTGAAGATAAGAATGAAGAAGTTTTAGATACTATTATCTTAATAGGTAATAATGGAAGTGGTAAAACGAGTATATTAAAGGGAATATTTGATGGCATTATTTTGAATGGGATGAATGATGTAGATACATTAATTAGGATAGAAGGCATAACAGGAAAGAATATAGTGGAAACGTTGTCGAATATTTCTACATCCCAGATGTCGTTTCTTAAGCGTCGAATTAACAACAAGGAAATTATAATTGACGAAATAGATGAGAATGCGAAAAGCATTGGCAAGATTATTTATATGCCAGCTGAAACCAACTATGATTTCTCTAATAAAGTGGATTCAAGAATTCAAGTGCCGGATCAGTTTTTGAATATGATTGATCAGAACATTACGAAAAATATTTCATCCTTTATTGCTTCACGTATTGAAACAGCGGTTTTTATAAATGAAAATATAGTTCCGAAACAAAGTATGAAAATCGCATGTGATGAAATAAATGCTGTTTTCAAACACATGGATTTAGAGGTAGAACTAATTGGACTTTCTAAAGATGGTGATAAGAAGCCACTTTTTAAAAATAGAAAAGGTGATACTTTTTTAATTGAAAGCCTATCATCAGGCGAAAAGCAGCTCTTTTTACGTGCGTTATCCTTGAAATTTTTAGATGTAAATGATTCGATCATTTTAATAGATGAGCCAGAACTATCCTTGCATCCAGAATGGCAACGCAAGATTATTAGTGTGTATGAAGGAATTGGTTATAATAATCAAATAATTGTAGCGACACACTCGCCTCATGTAGTAAGTGACATTAAAAAAGAGCAACTAAGAATATTATATCGTGATGATGAAATTTCTATTGTTCCTATTGATGAAATGGATAGCACCTACGGACAAACAATAGAAAATATTCTTCTGAATATAATGGGACTTGATAGTATACGAAATGATGACTTGGGAGAAAAGTTAAATAAGCTTCAGATGCTTTTAAGAAACAACAATGTCTTACAAGATGAAAAGTTTCATACATTATTGAACGAGGTTACAGAATATTTAGATGACTCAGATGTAGAAATGGCACTAATTCATGCTCAAATCAGACGATTACAGATGAGAGGTGCTAAAAATGCTGAAAGTAAATAAGAAACCAACACTGGTTGCATATGTTAAAGCGGCTGAGAGGTATTCGCATTATGATGAATTTGAATATGAAATTAAAGAAGTACTTCGTGCTAGCTTAATAGATGAACAGAATCATTATTGTCCCTATTGTGAGCGAATTATTCAAAATGAACAGGGTAAGTGTCATATTGAGCATATAAAGCCAAGAAGTACTTTTTCAAAATTAAGTAGAGAGTATTCTAATCTTATTTTATCTTGTGATAATAGGAATACTTGTGGTAATAGAAAAGGTAATGAGTATACGGAAGAGTTTATAGATTCTGTCATTGATGAGCCTAGTGAATATTTAAAATACGATTTATCTTCTGGCGAAATCTATGCAATTGATAATAATCCAAAGGGTACATATACGATTAATATATTAAATCTAAATCAGAAGAACCTAAAGGAAATGAGAAGAAATAAGATGTATACGTTTGTGGACTTAGATATGGCGACTCAACTAGAACTTATAGATTGGGAGATGGAACATATGGGTAAACAAGGGTGTGAGTTTCCGCAAATGATTTTAGAACTTAAAGCCAGTATAGACCAGGCAATTTGATAAGTATTACTAATACTTGGAAGGACAAGCCTATGGACAACGAAAAAATAATAGAAGATTTAAACAGACGCTTCGCTGAACCTTTAAAAGAATTTTATAATCGTCGTATTATCTTTTGGTTTGATGACGATGGTGAATTTGTAGATGAAATTAACAGCATTGAACTAGCAAATGCGAAAGTAGTTGCCCTAACTGGTAGCAATACGTTTGCTATCAAAAAACAGATTACAGTTGACGATACAGCAAGTAACTATCTTGTCTATCGACCATTTACAGTAGAAGATGAGGATAACTGGCTTTTGAATGTGGAGCTATATAGTGAAGAATATAGAGCTGACTTGATTTCAAGCTATATGGACGAGATGCGACTCCCGCCTACACCAGCAATGCGTAAGTGTGTAAAAGGCTATAGTAAGTTCTTTAATGCAAAAGAACGTAGGAAGAAAATTGCCACAATGGGAGAGAGAAAAGCGATTACAACATCATCGGGTATGCACTTAGGGGTTATGGCTGCTCTCTGTAATGTAACAGATACACACCCGAATGGAATTGTGCGTTCTCTTTTATCTTGTGGGTTGCAAACAGATGATAATAACATCTATGCTGAATTTGTAAACTATGGAGCAGATAAAGCCTTAGTAGCTATGATAGGACAAGCTATAGGCTACCACGAGGCAGAATTAGATCTAGGTAGACTAGCAACACATATTCTTCTTACAGCGACCACGAGAACCCTAAGACCAGAGTTTCTAACGGGATTAGATACCTTTATCTCCATACCACATCAAGCATATTGTTATGATTTTATTTCTGATTGGCTACATAGCGATGAAAATCGCATCTTATATGAAATTGCTCAAACGGTTGAAGATGAAATGCGACTGACAAAGCGTTTTGAAAAAGTAGATATGATCGACCTTGCTGATACCGAGTGCTTCCCTTGTATAAATGAAAGTATTTTAATCAAGCTTATGAGTGATATTAACAATCATCTCATTGAAATTGATACCATTACATCAATGGTGGAAAAACGTAGAGCAATGGTTTGGAGCGATACAGTAAGTTATTATTTTGATGCGGTTTTACAGGTTGCTAATATGCAGAGTTTCTATAAAGAATGTTCTGCAAGTTTTCATGAAGTAGCAGCGAAAAAGGTATGGAAGTTATATACTGAAAAATATTATAAGATGGATACCTACTACCGTTTGTATCATCTTGCTTTTACAAAAAGTTTGAAAGAATCTACTCCAGAGTTAGATGATTTATTGAAACAGGTAACAGAAGTGGTAGAAGGTCTATATACCAATTGGTTCTTAGGGAAATTAGGCGAAAACTGGTCTAGTGTTTCAGAAGAAGAACTTGCAAACAAAGGATTTATATACGACGTTGCAAGGCAACAAGATTTTTACCATGACAAGGTTAGACGTTCTGACACTCGTGTATTTGTAATTATTTCAGATGCACTTCGTTATGAAGTGGCGGCTACATTAAGTGAACAGTTAAAGCGTGAAACCCAAGCGAAAGTAGAATTGCAAAATGTACAAGGAATTTTCCCAACAATTACAAAGTTTGGAATGGCCGCTTTGTTACCACATAATGATCTTACAGTTGAAGTGCGTAATGATAAACTAACAGTCTTAGTAGATGGAGGATTATCAGAAAGTAATTATAGAGATAGAATATTAAAATATTATAACAGTGAAAGTGTTGCTGTGAAGTATAAAGATATCATTGCCATGAAACGTGCACAGCGTAATGAGATTATTAAGGGGAAAGAAGTAGTATATATTTATCATGATACCATTGATGAAGCAAGTCATACTTCTGATACAGCAGTATTCCCTGCTTGTGAAGAAGCAATTAGCGAAATCAAGAATTTAATTCGTCTGATTGTAAATGACTTTAGTGGAACAAAAATCATGGTTACAGCAGATCATGGCTTCTTGTATACGTATAGTCCATTGCAAGAAAATGATAAGGTGGATAAAACTAGCTTTCAGAATAAAGAGGTTGAATATGGTAGAAGGTATGCTGTCTTAGAAAAAGGTACCACACCAGATTATTTAATGCCAGTTAAATTCTTGCATGAAGAATTCCGAGGCTACACACCAAGAGAAAGTATTCGCATTAAGATGAATGGCGGTGGACTTAACTTTGTTCATGGTGGAGCTAGTTTGCAAGAAATGGTAGTTCCTGTGATTGAATATCGACCACTTAGAAATACGGCAAAAGAGTATTTACGCAACAAGCAAAAGTATGATACAAAACTTGTAACACTTAATCTTCTTTCTTCTAGTAAGAAGATTAGCAATATGATTTTCTCTTTAAGTTTCTATCAAAAAGAAGCTGTTAGTGATAATCGTGAGCCTGCAACCTACTTGCTATTCTTTGTTGATACTAATGGAACACAAATAAGCGATACACAGAAAATTATTGCAGATAAAACAAGTGATAATGGACAAGATAGAACGTTTCGTTGTAGCTTTAATTTGAAATCGTTAAAATACAGTAACACAGAAATTTATTATCTAACGATTGCAGAAGAAAGTGGACTTCAATTGCCTAAGCGAGAAGAATTTAGTATTGATATTGCGTTTGCAGTAGAAGAATTTAACTTCTTCGGTGAGGAGGAATCATAGTGAGTATAGAGAATGAGCAATTAAGTACTCATGAGGATTTGCGTTTAAGGCTACGTGAGAACTTTGCTGGAAGAATTGTGCAAAAGGATCTTACATGATCGTCTATTAAGTGGAGGGATTCGGTGCATTATTTTAACAAGATTGCGAGGAGCTTTGTTTGAAATTGAATAAAAAATTAGCTTTACTTGGTGGGGCAGGCATTACTTTGCTTATAGCATTGCTTTTAATCGTTCTGTTGTATATGGCACCCTTTATTATGTATTTTTTCTTTTGGGTAACTAGTATACCTGATCAAATACGAAATGAGAAAATAAAGGAAGAACAATTTAAAATTGCAAATGAAATGGTTGGTTTGCAAGTAGATGGGCTAGATATTAAAGTAGATACCATGACTGTTAATTTGTACGGTATGCAGGAAATCTATAATAGCGATTACATGAATATGGAATATAATTATATTGGTCAAAATAGGTATTATCGTGGCTATAGCGAAATGATATTACAACTGCGCAATATCAATGATACAGGTGATGACTATTACAAGGATGAAGAGGTAGTTGCTGTATTTGAATATATTATCAATATGCTAAACGAATACGATTTGGATTATCAATACTGTGAAGCATACGACGAGTATTATATTGGTTTCGATGATGATACCATATTAGAATATACAGAAGATAATGGGAAATTACATACGTATAATTGCGCATTTGAAGGTGGCATTAGTATCGCACTTTGTTGTAATTCCGGAGAAGGTGAACAAGTAGTTTTACGACTCTTATTTGGTTTAGACGAAGACAATGTAGAATATAAGATTGGTGAAAATATCAAAACAAAACTAATCGAATACGCAGATACGTTAGATGAATTTTGGAGACGAGATACCGATAATACCATTCGTTTTATCAATCATGACGCAGTAACACCGTTTGAAACTTTTCATTAGGAGGTAGCATTCTAACACACCAAATGGTGCTACTGATATTGCTTTACAAGGGGATGCTGATACTCAAAGAATTCAATCGGTATTTGATACGAAAAACATATTTGCGTAACTCGCTCCAGCTAGTGTTTTATGCTTATCGGGTTTTATTCGTGCTTCCATCACTGTTACTTATCTAACCTAAGAAAAATTGAGTTTTGCGTCTACACAATATCCAATATAGTCGATGATGAGTTTTGTCTATTAGCTTAATTATATCATTCCTGCTTACCTAGCTGCATAATTCTAGCAGCTGATAAGCAGAACATAATCACTATTATAAGAAGCAGTACAATATTTGCCACAACATCCAATTCACTTGCGGTCATGGCTTTAAACGCCCAAGTAGCAGGAAGAATCTTCCCGATACTTGAAAGTACAGTAGGTAGCAAGGAACTTTCAAACATAATTCCCGATAACATCAACGATGGTAAAAATATGAGTTGAGATACCATGCCCATTTTTGATGTACTTTTAAAACATAATCCTAAAACTGTACCAATCCCCACACTTGAAACAATAATAAGCATGAGTGAGAGTAAATAACTTAAAATATTGCTTGGTGTCTGGGCATCAAAAATTATCGGTGCTGACAATAAAATAATCATGCTTACAAAAAACAAATTAACGGTTGTTGAAATGAAATTCCCTAAAGCAACAATCCATATGGGGATAGTTCCCACTTGGTAAGCTCTTTTGATGTCACTTCCATAAAACTCAATATTAGCATATGGCGAGCCGAGAATACCTCCCATGCTAACGGCAAAAATCGTCATTGTTTGTATCAGTGTCTGATAAGCGATTGGATTAATAGAAGTAAAAACACCACCGATAAATAGATAAAATACTAACGGCACAATATAAAAATGCACTAACATTTCTTTACTCCGCATACTTAATTTGATATGTACCCAAATTGTATAAGTAAATGCTTTCATGATTCTTCCCCCTTTGCAACTTTCAAGAAATTTTCTACGATATCATCTTTTTTCACTTCGATGTCTACGATAGAAATATTGTTATTTTTACAAATTGTAGTTATTTCTAATAAAATATTTTCAAGATTATCACATTCAAATAGTAAGTATCCGTTATCCTTGGTAACATTCATCCCTTGCCAAACATCACTGTCAACATTAGAGGAAGTCTTTAACATTAATTTGAATGTATTGTCCTTATTATTTGTAAGTTCATTAGGAGAGCCGCAAAAAGCGATTA
>JAWXVF010000090.1:0-10562 GCA_044425555.1 Eubacteriales bacterium | reverse complement strand
GAGGTTGAATATAGCTGTAATTCTTGCAGGCGGTGTAGGGTCAAGGCTGGGAGCAGATAGGCCGAAGCAATTTATAGAAGTTTTAGGTAAACCAATTATTGTTTACACTATTGAAGCTTTTCAAGAAAATGATAAAATAGATTTTATTGAAGTTGTGTGTGTGAAATCACATATTAATTATATGTATAAACTTCTAAAACAATATAATTTAACAAAGGTTGAAATAATTACTGAAGGTGGTAAAGATTTTCAGAATTCAGTCATTAATGGGCTTGTGGGCTTGGATAAAAAATGCAGTAATGAAGATATAGTTCTAGTTCATTTCGGTGCATCTCCATTTATTGAAAAAGATATAATTTCAGATGCGATTGTAGTCTGTCAAGAAAAAGGTAATGCAATATCAACAATACCTTTTTATGTTTTAGCTGGTATTAAAGATGATGATACAAAATCTAGCACGTGGATAGATAGAGATAGTATAGCATGCATGAGTTCACCACATGCATTTAAATATGGTTATATTACTGATTTATATGATAGAGCAATGAGTACCGGTGTAATTGATAAAGTGGAACCTCATACAACTACGCTAATGCACAAAATGGGGGAAACAATATATTTTTCAAAAGGAAGCCAATGCAATATTAAAATAACAACCAAAGAAGATTTAATGTTGTTTGAAGGGTATTTATTGGCAAAGGAAAGGCGAGAAAAAAGCGTGGATAAACAGAACTAGGGTATTTCTTTTGTTGGGATAAGAGTAATGGCTATTTATTATTGATTGAATTATTTTGGTAGTGGAATAATTGGATAAACGAGAGATAATCAAATAATAGACGATGAATCTAAAATCGCCATATTGGCAAACCAACTCAAATTGCATACAAAAAAGTGGACAGCTATGGAACACGATTTTTATTGTTTTCGTGAGTAAAAAAGAAACTAACACGAGCCTGTATTGATCACTTGAGCTACGAAAAACAGTTGCGATTACTCTATCACTGAGAAGTGGAGTATAAAGGGAGAATATTGAATATATAATGCTAGCCATTATAATTGTGGGTAGCTGCTGTTCACTGAAGAAACGCCAATTCATACATCAAGCCCATACAGCGCAAGCAAAGCCAGTGCTGATTTGTTGGTGCAAGCGTATCACAGAACATACGGCTTGCCGGTGACAATCTCAAGATGTTCAAATAACTATGGACCGTACCACTTCCCGGAAAAATTGATTCCACTTATGATTGCAAATTGTTTGAATAATAAAGACCTCCCGGTTTATGGCGAAGGTTTAAACGTGAGAGATTGGCTATACGTTGAAGATCATTGTAAAGCAATCGATTTGATCATACATAAAGGAAGAATAGGCGAAGTATATAACATCGGTGGTCACAACGAAATGGCAAACATAGACATTGTAAAGCTGATTTTAAAAGAACTCAATAAACCAGAAAGCCTAATCAAATACGTAACCGACAGAAAAGGTCACGACATGCGCTACGCCATCGATCCAACAAAAATCCACAACGAACTAGGCTGGCTCCCAGAAACTAAGTTCGCTGATGGTATAAAAAAAACAATCGATTGGTATCTAAACAACAAAAAATGGTGGCAAGACATCTTAAGCGGAGAATATGCAGATTATTACGATAAGATGTATAAAGGAAGATAGTAATAAAATGACAACTTTCGTCAAAGCTCAATTCAGGGGGCTATGAAGCGAATTAAAGCAAAAGGCATAGAGAAGTGGTCATCTTTGAACTTTTGATGGCAGAGGGCTTGTTTTCAATTCTAAAGTAATGAGAACTATCGACGAATTTAAATTCCTCGCCGACGTCATAATAGCAAACCGCTATTCAGAAGACCTCGCAGACGTACTGGATAAAGTTTACACTCGTGATTTGTATTTTAGTGATTGATTATTATTGCAAGGTAATGTCAATATTATTTATGGTTAAAAAATTATATTAATGGAGGATAAAATGTATTATTCTGCTGTAGCGTCAATGTTGCTTGGCACAATTCTTGCAACACAAATATCTGAGAAAAAACCGAGGATGTTATTTTTAATAGGTATTGCTATTATTGTACTTTTTGCAAATTATTTTGAAAGAGTTATTCCGTATATTGCTGATAATACTAGCTTTCAATTAATATTCAGTAAGCTGCAAGACTCTAGTGAAGGAGATATATTACCAAGCATAGAGGGTATTTCATTTTTAACTATTGATTCAGTGTTACAGTGTCTAATAGTTTCTATATTTATTGTTATAATAAATATCATCAAATGGGAAAAATATGTTTTAAATCCAGACAAGATGGTAAAAAAAATTATTAATATAATGGATAAAGGTGGAGATAAAGAGGTTGTAGAAATGCTTGCTGGGGATATGGATTTCTTGGGGCAAGTAAGTTTTGGACAAAAAAAGAATAAACGCAAGGTAGTTGCATATATAAAAAATAAAAATCTTGATAAAGATGATAGAAATAGATATATTTTGTCGCAGCCAGTAAAAGACATGGATGAGAACAATGAATATCTCCAATTAAAAAATTTGTGCAATAATACAAAATTAAAATTAAAAATATTGTGTAAATATGATTTAAATATAGAAGTTGAGACAACTACTTTTGAAAATTTATTTGATACAAACCTTCAACAAATGTTGAGAATAGCAAAAATAAAAAGAGAGTGTCCGAGAGTTGAAATTAAATTTTATAATGAACATAGCGAAGATTTTGGAACTAGAGCTAGATTTATTACATATTCAGCGAACATACCAATGAAAGCATTAACATATGTAGAAACGGACAGTGAAAAAGCAACATATTATCTTAACCTTAATAAAAACAAAGATAAAATATTGATAAATAAAATAGGGTGCAATGTCGCGAAAATATTAGGAAGAATGAGTAAGAATATAATAACATATCAGGTTGATTCATCACGATGGAAGTATTCAGAATCTGCCAAAAATGATGTGGTAAAGCCCGTGTATCAGGATTATTTTTCTTCGAAGTGGGATAAAATAGATGTGGAATCTTCAAATATTATTGTGGAAAGGTGCCTCGGGATATATGATAAAGTTGCAGAGTGTATTAAAGAGAATAAAAAGAATGCAGTAAATGATGACGATAAAGATTTTAGTAGCCAATTAAATATAAGGTTAAAATATAAATTTGTTTTAATATACATATCATCATATGAAGTGGCGCATTTCAAAGAATATAGAAAAGAGTTTCCTCCATTTGGAATATTATATTTGGCAAGTATAATTCGAGATGCTGGTTGGGATGTAGAAATCAAAAGTATAAGCGAAAACGCTTTCACGCATGATTTAAGCGATGCTGATGTTGTTGGTTTGAGCATGGTGTCTTCATATGGGCATGCTATCTTTAAGAAATTTGTAGATACTAGCAAGTTTAAACGAGGTCGTTATATGGTTGCTGGAGGATATCATGCTGAAAAATACTATCAAGATGTGATGAGAGATATGTATGTAGACCTAGTATTTTCAGGAGAGGGAGAAAATGCGTTAACTGAATTTTTAAACAAATATTTTGGAGCTAGATGTCCTAAAACATATATTAATGGCACATTTATGATAGATAAAGAATCGCAATCTAAAAGTGAAGGAGCGAGTCCTTTAAAAATGTCATTATACAAATTTAAAGAGAGCAAGGATACCGTCAAATTAAATAGCATACCGTTTCCTGCTCGAGACCTTTTGCCGGAAAGTGACATTGTAATGACGGGAAGATTAAGAAATGATAGCAATGTTAGAATAGTACATGTTCTATTTAGTCGAGGCTGTTCAAAGATGTGTCTGTATTGCGGTGCGACGAAAGATGGGAAAAATAGCCCTGTTAGATATAGGTCGCCAGACAATATTGTAGAAGAATTAATTTTGTTAAAGAAAACCTATAAAATAGATGGATTTGCTATAATTGATGATTGTTTTTTAACCGATAAGAACGCTGCCATTAAAATTTGTAAAGCAATTGAAAATGCTTCACTAAATTTAAAATGGTCACTTGCTGCTAGAGCCGACCAAATTGATTTGGATATTTTGGGTTCTTTGAAAGATGCGGGTTGTGTAGAAATAAAATTTGGAATTGAATCTGGAAGTAATATAATATTGAATTATATGAATAAGGGGTGTAGCTCAATGTGCGCTGAAAATGCAATAAATTTAGCGCATGAACAAGGCTTTTACGTTAAATGTTTTATCGTTAGTGGGTTCCCAGGAGAAACAGCAGTTACGACGAAGGAAACGCTGTTATTTTTAAAGAAATTACATAAAAAAATTGATAGTGTATCATTGTTGCGATTTACGCCATTGCCAGGTTCACCAATTTTTCTAACCCAGAGAAATATGGCATTGATAAAGAGAAATTAATTTTAGAAAATTTTGATAACTTACATTTATACCATGGGAATTTTAATTGGTGGAAAGATGAGACAGAATTCAAAAAGAAAAATACGTATTATAAAGTGTTAGAACAATACATTGAAAGGATATGGAAAAATGATAAAGTAATTTATTGATCTGTTGTTTTCTTAGGAGATTTAATGTGTCATGATATAAAGTTATTGGCGATAGATTTGGATGGATCTTTGTTGCATGATGATAAAAGCATATCAAAATATTCAATTCAGGTTATCAATAAGTGTAGAGAATTGGGGATAGTCGTATTTCTTGCTACAGCTAGACCATTAAGGGTGGTTTTTAATATGTTAGAAAAAACATGCCTTGATGTAGATGGTATTATTGCAAATAATGGAGCAACTGTATATTCTAATGGAAAAATTATTAAAAATAGCTATATTGACCCAAACATTGGTATTGATATAATAAATTTCTTGCAGTGTGACGGGATTAAGTATTTTGATATTGAAACAGGAGAAAATTTATATTGCAGTGAAAATTCCCCATTTATGGCAGATGCGATTTGGAATGCAATACTGTATGAAAATAGTATTTATTTAAATAAAATAATGAAAATTACTATTGAAATAAATGAAAAATTTGACATTAATACACTGTGTCAATATAATTCTATGATTACTATTAATAAATGTAATAATAATCTTGTGCAAATTATGTCAAAAACATCTAACAAAATGAATGCGATAGATATAGTTTTGAAAGATTATGGTTTTGGAAGAATTAATGTTTTGGCTTTTGGAGATGATAATAACGACAAAGATATGATAGAAAATTGTTCTATTGGGGTTGCTGTCAAAAATGCGACAATTGAGATAAAAAATATAGCTAACTACATTTGTGGTTCTAATCAAGAAGATGGTGTAGCAACTTGGATAATGGAAAATTTAATTTCATTAAGAAATAAGTAGTTAGCATATATTATGGGTATTAATGTTTTGCATTTGATGAATAATGTGATATAATTCAATCATAAAAATAAGTGAGGGTACTTTATGGAAAATATAGAAGTTGAAATCAAATTAGAAGTTTCTTTGCAAAAATACACTGAGCTTTGCGATAAATTGCGATTGGAATGTGAGATTATTCATGAAAGTACTCAAAAAGACATTTACTACTCGCCAAAGCATTGTGATTTTTTTGTAGATATGGATAAATGCCTAAGAATTAGACAGGCGGATAGTTGGGCAACACTGGATTATAAGCAGATTCATTTTGGAAAAAATGATGAAGAAACATTCATGGATGAAGTGAGTGTTGTAATTGGTAGTATTACTAAAATGGAAAAGCTATTAGCTTATCTTGATATAGAGCGTATTCTCTGTGTTGAAAAGAAAAGGATTGAGTATAGATATAAAGATTGTTGTAAAATAGCTTTAGATAAGGTTAAGAATCTCGGATATTTTATTGAAATAGAGTGCGATAAAAAAGACCTTTCTGTAGAGGAGTCGAATAGACTGGTATATGGTGTAGTCGAAGAGCTAGAGTTGAATACTGCAAATAAAAACAATGAGGGATATTCAAACTTATTGTATAAAAAAATCAATCAATAATAGATCTTTATGCTGATTGAAAATTTCGCAAAACAGCTTTGCGAAGAAGGAGTTGTGTTTTAGTTAAGCACTTATAGCCAAAATGATAGAAGAAATATCTAATATAAAGAAAAGATGTGCGTTAGTGTATGTGTCTTCATATGAAGTAGCTCATTTTAAGAAAAAAAGAAAAGAATTCCCGCCTTTTGGGGTGCTATATTTGGCGCCTATAATTAAGCATGCGGGTTGGGATATAGATTTGATAAGTATCGATGAGGAAAATTATGCGTTAGATCTAAAAATCTATGATCTTGTAGCCATTAGTATGGTTTCGGCATATTCGCACTCAATATTTGCTGCTTTTACAGAAAAATCTGAATTTAATAGTAATGCTTATTATGTGGCCGGAGGATATCATGCTGAAAAACATTATAAAGAGGTATTTGAGCAATTAAGTGTAAATTTGATATTTGCAGGAGAAGGCGAAAATAGTATGGCGGAGTTCTTGGCTCGTTTTGAAGAGGTAAGAAATGGACAATACTACGTTAATGGTACTTATGTTAAAGATGCTGTAAGTGGTGAAATTTCTAAATTAATAAAGCGTAAAGATATAGTTGATTTGAATAGCTTGGAGTTTCCTGCAAGAGAATTGTTAAACATTAATGATGTTGTCATGGCGGGTAGGGTTGCAAATAATCACGGTATCAAAATGGTGCATATGCTGTTTAGTCGGGGGTGTTCGCAAGGCTGCAAGTATTGCGGTGCGTCTAAAGATGGAAATAATTCGCCGACGAGATATCGGTCGCCTGAAAATATTTATGCTGAGTTAAAGCATCTAAAGGAGAAATATGAGATCGGTGGCTTTGCAATAATTGATGATTGCTTCCTTACAAATAAAATTAAAGCAAGAAAGATTTGCGATAAAATCGCAGAATTAAATTTGAAATGGTCTTTAGCGGCAAGAGTTGATCAAATTGCAGGGGATGACGATATTTTAGATGTGTTATATTCTGCAGGATGTGTGGAAATAAAATTTGGTGTTGAAACTGGTAGCGATTTGATTTTGGATAAGATGGATAAGACATGTGTTGTTAATGACGCTAGAATAGCTATAAAAAATACGCATCAAAAATCAATATATGTAAAATGTTTTATCGTTAGCGGGTTTCCTTTTGAAAGCGAGCAAACAAATAAGGATACGTTAAATTTTTTAAGAGAAATGAAAGGTTGCATTGACAGCGTTTCATTGCTGAGATTCACTCCATTGCCAGGGTCTAAAATTTTTAAAAATCCAGAGGAGTATGGCTTAGATAAAGGAAAATTGGTTATAGAAAATTTTAAAAATACACATTTATATCATAGCAATTTCAATTGGTGGAAAGATGAGAATGTGTACCTAAATAATAATATTTATTATGAGAAATTAAAATCTTATATTGAATCAGTGTGGAAAAAAGGCGATGAAATATATTAATGGTGCTACAAAATATTTAGGATAAAATGAAAATTTTTAAGACATAGCTATACTTTTGTTTTATAGTCTCCATTTAGTAAATAAATTAAAGAAGCAATATTATGGAAAAATGCAAATGATGTAATATAGCGGGTTAGTGTAGTTTAAAACATCGGTCTAGCAGAAGACTACGCATACTATTTATCCGACCTCCACGATGAAGGCGATTTAATGACCGACGCCCAATTAATTAAAAAATTAAAATCTAACTATAAAAAACTATCTAACTCACACCATCTGCCAACATAAAGCATGCGGTGTGAGTTTTTTATTTGTCAAGGGGTGGGTAAATTGATACTTACGGTCAAGTTGCCAGTTTGGCTAGTGGCTTATTGACAAGATTGAAGTTCAATTTTTATAGTAATAATTTTGCTATATATTAATTTTATGTTGTATGTTTATGGCGAGAGTGAATAGCACTTAATAATATATGGATATATCATTAATCAAGTTTTATTATGTCAAGAGATAAGGATTCGTGCCGGTTTTCTAAGTCAACTAATTGTTTTTCTAAATTATCTATATTTTTTCGTTTAAGCGATAACTCTTTGGATTTGTTAAGTGATGGCAACAATATACTTATTACTAGTATGGTTAGAAATAATGCTGATATTGTAAGTGATAGTAAATTCTCAAATCGGTAATAGATATCGTATATTTGAAAAATAAGGCTATATAGAATCAAGATAGTGCATGTTAAAGTTGTGCCTAAATAGATATTTATTTTTTTAGGATTTTGCAATCTTGTAGACTTGAGAAGTTCTAGGTGCTCTTTTTTTAGTGAGTCTAGTTCTTCGTTAATATTCAGTTTAAAAAGTATTTGTTTGTAACTTTCAAGCTTTTTGTGAAGATTATTTTTAAATAAAATCATACATATATTGTTGATTTGGCTACCATAACTTGCTGTTAAATGGTCAATGTTTGGAACGTTTGCTAATGCAAATGCTTTCCTGATTTCCCAATTAAAAAGAACAGTTTCAATATTAGGGAAGAAAGTTTCTTTGGATAATTTTGAGTATATTTTATACTCATCACTTGATACTTTGTTGAATATTTGATAAGTATGATTGTCATTCAATAAATGTCCAATTTTTAAATATAAGTTTCTTAATGATGATGCACTAATAGCATCGGATTCCATTACTATCAAATTTGTATCAACTAAAGGCAAAACAAGTTCTAAAACTTCTGAGTATCCAGCTTGACAATCATATAGTATAACATCATAATTAGATAATAATTTTTGCATGTTTCTATTGAAATTTAATTTTGCATGGCTATCAAATAACGAAGGAAGTGTGTTTTTTTCTGAGAATTTAGTCATAGATGGAATAAAAAACATATTACTATTTATTTGTGTAATAGTGTCAATATCAATATCGTCGCAGATGAGATCCTGAAATGACAGTATGTTTTTCGATTGCGAAAGTTTTTCTTCGTAGAAATAAGTTGCTCCATTCGTGTTTAAGTCACAATCTAACAGCAATATTTTTATGTTGCATTTAGATAGCATTGATGAAACACTTAGGGCTATTGTGGTCTTTCCGCTACCACCTTTTCCGCTTAAGAAAGCTACGGTATTATTCATCCTTATTACCTCCAATTACATTGCCTAAATGGCCATTGTGTAAGTTTTTGACAAATGCTTCCTCGACCATTGAATAATATTGAGAATCTTTACTTGGGTAATGTTTTGTAATATTTTTGTCAATTGGAGGGAATACTGTAATCAAAATCAAATTTAATAATATATAAGTGATAACTATTATTGATGCGATAAATAAATAGTGATATAAAGTAATTAGTAAATGTTCGGTTAATAAATCACTCAATAGTAATATAGAGAAGACTAGAATGAATGCTATAATGAGACAAAAAAGCATGTGAATTAGACTAGCAATTTTACCCTTTATATTAGATAATTGTGGTATGAATTCGGTTAAGAGAGAAAGGGCAAAAATTAAGTATGATCCAGCAAAATTATATTCAGCTTTTATATGAAAGATAACTATTCCCAATATCCAAGATATTGCGTACGCTATAAAATGTATAAAAGCAGATACTTTATCATTGTAAAGATAAAGTTCTTGAAGTGTTTTCAATTGAAACTCCTTATTGTATATAATATATATACTGCTGATATTGATGATAAGAAATGCGATTACTTTATTGCTACTTTATTATATCAGGTATAAATTATAAAGTCAAGTAGCACTGCTTATTTTATTAAAAGGAATCAATGAGATAAACAGAATTGCAATAACCGATTTCTAAGATTGTATTTACGAGGGAAATAGTCAAGGTGAAGATGGTTTAGAATCAAATTTACAAAACATTTTGATATTTATACAATAAATAGAAAATACGAAACTAAATCGAATAAAATTTTTTTGCTATTTATAGTTTGTTTAATGAAATAGTGTGTGGAATAAAATAAACAATCAAAAATAGAGGATAAGATAAATGCAAGGGAATGTGTTTATTGCATTTCGTAGGCGTATGAATATTATTGCGTAACTTGATAGATAGGTATGTGCATTGGGTTAAATAGTGATTGCTATTATAGAAAGATAAAGATATAAGTAACCAAAACCATAGTGTTTTTAGTGTATATATTTACATATATACACTAAATAATATATATCCCTTGTATAAAAAGCGTGGTATGCATTGCAATTTGATGTAATTATATAAAGAACAGTATGTGCTTTATGCCTATATGCTAATATTAAGATAATAAAATAATATTCAATAAAAAATTTTTCTAAAACTATTGACAAATACAAAGTGTTGTGTTATCATGTTAGCGAACATATGAATTTTGGAGGCTAATATGACACGGATAAAAGATTTAAAAGAGCAAAATCAGCAGTTTGGTGAGTTTGTTAAGGATCGCAGGGCTAGTTTGGGGATGAGTTTGCGTGGGCTTGCAGGCGAGCTTGGGATTGCGCCTTCTTATTTGTCGGATATTGAAAAGGGAAAGAGAAACCCTCCAGTGGGCGATTTGCTAAATAAGTTTATTGAAGCATTAAAATTAGATGGCGAAATGGAATGGTATTTGTGTGAATT